>NZ_VIUK01000020.1:0-130915 GCF_007828295.1 Pseudomonas sp. SJZ080 | reverse complement strand
GCTGCCAACACAGCGTGCCAGTGAGATTGATCAACTGCTACCGCATCAGTGGGTGCCGGCCTGAGTCACGCAAGGTGACTTCGGCAGACGCTTACGGGCTATTTCCGCATCAAGTTGTTGAAGCTCACGTTGTTTAGATAAGTAAGCGGCTGAGATTCTGTTAAATAAACTGGTTTTATTCGTCAGCTCTGTAGTCCTCGCTTGGAGATCTGCCTCCACCTTTGCTTTCTGTTCAATGATCCTTTCTTGATCGAAAATAGCATTTTCCTTAACCGCGCCTTGTGCTTGCTTCAATTCAGTAGCTTTTGCAAGGTACGCGCGCACCATCGCGAGCCTACGTGCATAGAATGAGCGAGTAGGGGACGTGAGCGTGAAATGAACAGGATCATTAGGTACTCGCATTTCTATGCCCAAACGTGCCATCACAGAACGTAGCTTCCGATGTGAACTGGAATTCCAATTCCATCCTGTAGGTATCGTCATGTCAGTGGCTTGACCAAACATGTGTTCACTTCTGACGTATTTGCCAACAGGAGTTCCATCTTTTTTTGCTTTTGAATAAAGGTCCGATTGTCTCCAAGGTGTTCTTGCCCCGGATGTGACCGAGATTCCTTTGAATCCGGAAGCCTTTAGGTCAGTAACGTCTTGTTTGAGTTTTTCGTTAGTGATCTTGTCAGGCTCAGCAAAAATAAGATTAATTTCATCTATCTTGTTTGCTAGTTCAGGGTCTAAATACTTGCCTCCGAGCATTTGGTCTGTTGCCCACGGTTTTCCAGATACGTCCATTGTTCCGTCTTTTATAACATCTAAAAAAGGGTCTTTTTTCTTGTCGTATGGTATTTTAGGATTGAACGGTGGAAGGTCTTTTTTAGAGTCCAGATCTAACCCGAGTAGCTTCATGCCAAGCTTTGATTTGCGTTGGTTAATTACTGAGTCCGTAGCGGCGATAGCGTCTTCGGTTTCTTTGATTTTCTTGTCGTAATCAGCAATCAGGTTGTTAACTTTATCTATAAGTTTTGATGTGTTTGCTGATTGGATTGCAAGTTCTTTATTGGCTTGATCAAGCTGCTCATTTTCCAGCTCATTTGTTTCCCATGTTGTAATAAAGGTAAGCCAAGCCCCGAACCATGTTTCATCAAATAATTGTTCTTCGTCGACGTTTGGTATTACACAAAAGGCAAATGGGTAGCCCATCGGTGTGAAAACTCTGTAATTTTCATCTTCTGATGCGTGTTTAAGGTTCTTAGTGAATTCTTCACTCCAGTTGTTTTTTTGATACGAAAGCCAGGAAGGAGAAAATGACGTTCGGCCTTCTTCATCACGGAAACACCAAAGATGGCCGGTGTATTTTGCTAACTGAAATTTTAAAGGTAATGCGTCCACCAGTTCGCCTGGCAGTTCAGAAGGTTCAATCAGTCCATTTTTGGATTTCTGCTCATCCTCGTAATAATATGGGTATAGCTCAGAGAACTCGTACGAGGTGCATCCCGTCATGAGTAGGGAAGCTATAGCTACAGCTCCGTAGATAGTTCTTGCCATATTGTTTTTTCCTTGGTTGGTTTAAATTTATTAAAGTTGACATCGGCGATTTTTTCTTAAAGCTGCTCATAGCTTTGCCGTGTCGTGTGCGTGTGGGTAGCTCAAGGTTTCTGTTCTTTAGGAGGTTGTAGCAACTGTAGTCTTTTTTCGGTTTTCCAAGGCCGGATGAGTCTGGTTCTGTGCTTACGTGCAACCAGTGGTTTATCAGATGGCCCGGTTTACGGGAGTAGGCCAGGTGGTGGTGGTGGTGGTGGTGGTGGTGGTGGTGGTGGTGGTTGATCTTGTAGAGCAGGGAAGGGAGTAGGTCTGAATTGGGCATCGCGAATCCTCCGTGAAGAACTCAGCGTAGTAGTCGAACGTGGAGAGGGTCATTTACTGCCGCCCCTAAGCAAGGTGCGACTCCCCAAGACTACAAACAAAGCACCGGTAATGCCCGTGACAGGCATGTGCTACGGTCTGCTAAAAAATTGCTACAAAGTGAACAGTTGCAGCAGGGATAGCTAGGTGGGCCGGTACTTTAGTGGAGTACTACGCCCAATCCATCATCGGTGCGACGTAGAAGCGGCGGGAGAGCGGGGCGGGGGCATTTACGCGGAACTTCTTTTTACTGCCAGCTTTCATGAGTCCGAAGGGGCGTCCGAGGAGGACGCCCCGTTGTGACGTCAGGACCGCTCAGCATCCATACGTCGCGCAACGACATCTAGAACATCACAACCATCACGCAACGGTATGCAGCAAAGCATTGCGAAGTCGCTGAGTATCACCGAGTCGGTGGTGATGTCGCCGCGCATTGCGAGGTTTTCCAGGATCTGCGTTACCGCGCCAATTCGGTAGCGTGCGGTGCTAAGCAGTGAATGCAACGGTTGGGTGGTGTTTACATACAGCGAGGGAAGGTCATCGGCGTTGCTGGTTAAAGCCATAAATTCTTTCATGTGAAGCTCCATTAATTTGAGAAAACTACTACTCATTCGTCGCCAAACGAATGGGTGGTAGCCGTACGCGGGTTGGCGAACCGGGCAATGGAGAAACCGGCAGACCCGAAGGTCTCCCGCGCACAGCCACCATAAAACAGGCAGCTAAGTGCGTTCCGAAACGCTTCGAAAATGGTCGAAGGATTCAGTTCAATTGCCATCGAGTCGCCAAACCCGACACGCCATTTGGGCGTTGGGTGGACTATAGGCTTCGTGGCAAAAACGCAGCAATGGACAAGTGTACGGACAATTCCGAGTGTCGTGTAGGACGTTGCTCTTTTGACGATTTGTCGGGGGAGCGACCTTTTCCAACGCAAGAAACCGCAGTAGCTGAACCAAGGCTGTCGTCCTGCGAAGTTTCATAATCCCCCGTGGCTTCCCGGCCTACGATGACGATTAGAGCTCGCATCACCACGCCCCCAGCCCACAGGGAAACCGAAAAAATGATCTCAAACCTCTTCAAAGTCTTGCTGGTCGCCGGTGCGTTGCTATTGAGCGCCTGTTCGGGCGCGAGCACTCATAGCGAATATTCGGAAGCCACGCTGCCGTCTGCCGGCTTTGGCCCGGGCCCTACCAATAATCACAGTCAGTTGAATTTCCATGGCAGTGCGCTAGGTAACAGCTTCGGCGAGTACAGCTCGGGGTTGTTGCACGACGACTAAGGTGTGACGCAACGGCGCGGTATTCCTGCCGTTGCGTGTTCTCCGAGGAGGCGGGGCGACTGCTGCGCATTCAAACGCAGGATCCGCCAGCAACTACAGGAGATACGACTATTTGGTCTCAGGCGTAGCAATCCACTCACCTAAAACCTTCTGGTACTTCCCCGTCACCTTGGCCAGGTGCAGCCACTGATCCACATACAGTTTCCAAGTCATGTCATCACGCGGCAACAGGTAAGCCTTCTCCCCATACTGCATGAACTGACCCGGATTCACCGCGCACAACCCGGGTTTAAGCTTCTGCTGATACAACGCTTCCGACGCATCCGTGATCATTACGTCCGCCTTCTTGTCCAGCAGCTCCTGAAAGATGGTCACGTTGTCGTGAAGGCTCAATTGCGCTTTGGGCAGGAAGGCGTGAACAAAGGCTTCATTGGTGCCGCCGGCCGGTTCGACCAAACGAACCGAAGGCCGGTTGATTTGCTCGACGGTCTGATACAGCGCCTGATCCTCGCAGCGCACGAGGGGGACTTTGCCGTCGACATCCAGCGTGGTGCTGAAGAAGGCTTTTTTCTGCCGCTCAAGCGTGACCGAAATCCCGCCCATGCCGATGTCGCATTTGCCCGCCAGCATGTCGGGCATCAGGGTTTTCCAGGTGGTCTGCACCCATTCGACCTTGACGCCCAGGCTGTCGGCCAGTGAACGGGCCATGGCGATGTCGATGCCCGAGTATTCGCCGTCCTCGGCTTTAAACGTGTAGGGCTTGTAATCACCCGTGGTGCACACGCGCAGTTGGCCTTGCTGGATGACGTTGTCCAAATGCGATTGCTCTGCCTGAGCGGCAAACGATAGAGCGAGCAGGCCACCGAGCATCATTGCGCTTTTTATGTTTTTCATTGTTATCCGGCTTCCATGATGGAGTGGGGCTGAGAGTACCTACTTTCTGCCGCACCGCTCAACTTCATCCTCGCCGGGATGGACTCAGTGACAGCAGCAACTTGACCCGCCGCAGCCAGATGTCTTCTTTACGCCTTGATGTTTGTCTTCTGTCAGTACGCTGGCTGGATACCCTGCCTCCTTCAATGCCGATAGCAGAACTTCGCTCTCGGCATCTCCAGCCACCTTGACCCGACTGGACGCCAGATCGACAGTCACTTCACCCACCCCGGCGAGCGGCTGCAGCGCGGCGTTAATGTGTTTGACGCAGCTCCCGCAGTTCATGCCTTCGACTTGCAGTTCAGTGCTGTTCATTGTGTAAGCCTCTTTTACTGTGAGTGGCAGGTGGCGTGAGTCGATCGTTGACCTTGCCGCGATGGCAAGGCGAAGCGCGTCTTTGAGGGCGTTAGTTGCTCATCGGCATCTTCATCATGCTCGACTGCTCATCCATCATTTTCATCATCATGCCCATCATCTGGTCCGAGCGATCCTTGCCGTCGGACATGCCTTTGCCCATTCCCATTCCCATGCCTTGGCAGTGGTTGTGCATCATGCCCAGGCTATCCTTCATCGTGGCCAAGCCTTCTTGCATGGCGGCCCGGCGTTCGGCCGGGGTTTTGGCGGCGATCATTTTTTCGTGGGCCGCCTGCATTTTTTTCATCTGTTCGCTCATGGCCTTGTCTTGTGTCGCAGCGGCGGGGGCGGGGGTTGCGGCGGCGGTGGTCGGTGCGGTTGACGGTGTGTCGGGGTGATGTTCCTCGACGGCCAGAGCAACCAATGGGCTACTGATGAGCAGTGCGGCGACGAGTGCTTTGAGGTGCGTATGCATGGCAATCTCCAGTGAGTCAGGGACGTACAGGAATTGAGCTGAGCTTAAGAGGCGAAGCCACAGGGAGCGTCCGGAATTCCGGACGCTCGGAGGATTGTTTTAATTGTTGAAACGAACGAAGCGCAGGCGTACTGGCGGCCAAGGTGCGAGTACTTGGCGGATCAGCAGCGGTAGGTGAGTGCGGAACCAGAGCATAGTGTGTACCCGATCCGAGGGAGTTTTTTGAGCTTAGTCCCGAGCAAGAGGCAATCGTTGATCCATATCAACTGGAGCCCCTTTACGTTATTCCGCGCTCATTTCCATCTCTGGACTCAATGTCCCCAGCCAGGCCACCAACCCTACAATCAACACCGCCGCCACCAACTCCACGACCACACTGCGTCGCAATGCATTCGCCGCTACCCGGTATTGCCTGTCCCGCAGCGACCGTTCCAAAAGTGGCCCGAGTTGAAACCGATTCAACGCGGCCAGCACCAGCATCCCGGCAAATAACACTACTTTGATAAATAGCAAAATCCCGTAGGTACTGAGAAACACCTCGTCCAGTTCAGGGCCGACGATGAACAGGTAGTTCACGATTCCCGTTACGGTGATTACGACAACAATCACCGCGCCCACCCATTCAAACCGTTTGACAGCACGGACGAGCAGTCGGATGTGCGCTTCGCTTTGCAGTGAGTTGATCCTCGCTAACAAGGCAAATGCGATCAACCCACCCAGCCACGCCCCCGCCGCCAGCAGATGCAAGATGTCGGTGATGAAATGCCAATACCGCAGGCTTCCTTCATCCATCGCGCCATGACCGTTCCAGGCCAGGCTGGCGAGGGCGATGCCTCCAGCAGCGGACGCGATCAGCAGACTGACGCCGGGGGCTCGTTGGTTGAACATAACCGCCAAGCCGCCGACAACCAGCGCGACAACGCGAACCGTCCAGGCAAGTCCCACGTCTGTCTCAAACACCATCATCTCGATATGCGGACGCAGCTCGGCAAAATCCGACTCGCCACTCATGGCGCTGGCCATCATCACCATGCTGGCGACGGAAAACAGCACGCCCAGCAACGCTGCCCCCGTCAACATCGACCGAAACGGCAGCGCCGCCCCTGACACCCGTTCCTGTTCTTTCAGGCTATAGAGCCCAAACAGCGCCAAGCCAAACAGCAACATCAAATCCACATACAACCCAAAGCGCAGTGCAATGCTGACCGAGTCGCTCATCAATCACTTCACTTTGAACGTAACGTTGCCGGTGATCGGGTGAGTGTCCGACGACACCGCGCGCCATTCGACTTTGTAGGTGCCGGCAGGCAGTGGCGAAAGCGGTGTGATGACCATGGTTTTCGGGTCGCTGCCACCGGACACTTTGGCTTTCATGGGCATGGGGGAGTGCACCATGCCGGGCATTTCGGTCATGACCAGTTTCGCGCCGGAAAACTGGGTCATGAGGCTTTCGGAAAAGTGCAGTTCAATTTTGCCGGGTGCTGCGCCATTCGCACCTTCTGCCGGAGTGGAGGAAAGCAGTTTTGGGTGCGCTTGAGCGAGTGCGCTCATGAGCAGTCCAATGGCAACAGCGGTCGTTTTAATCATGCGCATGCGAGGCCTCTTACCGCTTCAAGCGGTTGTTTTTTTGGTTGTTGAGTGAGTGCGTTCAGAACCACAAGCGAACACCGAGGACCAGGCGTGCTTCGCTGCGATCCTCACCTTCATCGTTGGCGTAGTCGGCGGTTTTACCGTAGGTGCGGTTCCAGGTCACGCCGATATAGGGCGCGATCTCCCGGCGAATTTCATAGCGCAACCGCAGCCCGGCTTCGGTGTTGGACAGCCCGGAACCGATACCCCGTTGCGGATCGTTTTTGCCATAGACATTGAGCTCGGCGGTCGGCTGCAGGATCAGCCGATTGGTCAGCAGGATGTCGTAGTCACCTTCCAGCCGCAAGGCGGTCTGGCCGCCTTCGCCGATGAATGCCGTGGCCTCGGTTTCAAAGTTGTACAACGCCATGCCTTGCACGCCGAACGCGGCCCATGTCTGTGGGGCGCCGGGTTTGAAATCCTGGCGCACGCCGGTTACCACGTCCCACCATGGGGAGATTGCATGCCCCCATAGGGCCTGGATTTCGGCGTCTTCGGTTTTGCCGTTGGTGCGTTCGCCTTCGGAGCGCAGCCACAGGCGGTCGATGTCGCCGCCGATCCAGCCGGAGAGATCCCAGGCCAGAGTGCTGCCGTTGTCAGCGTCCTGCCATTCGAGTTTGTCGGCGAGGAAGTAATAGTTGAGCGCGGTGTCATGCACGCCGTGGCCGGTCGGGCTGGCATACACGGCGGCCCGGTCGGCATCGGTTAGCACCGGGATCGGCGTGCGGCTTTCGGTCGGCGCGGCGGGCTGCATCTGGCCGTCGTCCATGCTTTGCATTTGGCTATGGTCCATGCCCTGCATCTGGCTGTGATCCATGTTCTGCATGTCGTCGGTGGCGGCCATCGCCGAAGAAAGGGTCAGGCTCGCGGTCACGAGTGCCAAAGAGAGGGGGGTGAGTCTGGTCATGGGTAGGCGTCTCATTCTTCCACGCGAACTTCACGGAACATGCCCATTTCCATGTGGTACAGGAGATGGCAGTGATAGGCCCAGCGGCCGAGCGCATCGGCGGTTACCCGATAGCTGCGCCGGGAGCCGGGGGGCATGTCGATGGTGTGTTTGCGCACCATGAACTGACCGTTCTCGTCTTCGAGGTCGCTCCACATGCCATGTAGATGGATCGGGTGGGTCATCATCGTGTCGTTGACCAGCACCACCCGAACCCGCTCGCCATATTTGAGGCGCAGAGGTTCGGCGTCGGAGAACTTCACACCGTTGAACGACCAGGCAAATTTTTCCATGTGGCCGGTAAGGTGCAGTTCAATCGTGCGGCTCGGGTCGCGGCCGTCCGGGTCTTCGAAGGTGCTACGAAGGTCGGAATAGGTCAGGACGCGGCGGCCGTTGTTGCGCAGGCCGAGGCCGGGATCGTCGAGTTTGGGGGCGGTGGTCATGGCTTGCATGTCCACCAGCGGGTTGTCTTTTTCTGTCTCTGGATGAGACTGCATACCGGGCATGGCCATGGCACTGTGATCCATGCCCGCCATGCTGCCGTGGTCCATCCCGCCCATGCCCATGTCATCCATGGTCACCAGCGGTCGAGGGTCCAGCGGTGGTACCGGCGCGGATAAACCAGCCTTCGCTGCAAGCGTGCCGCGTGCAAAGCCAGTCCGATCCATTGACTGGGCGAACAAGGTGTAAGCCGCTTCGGTCGGCTCGACAATCACATCGAAGGTCTCCGCCACCGCAATGCGAAACTCATCGACACTCACCGGTTTGACGTGCAGCCCATCCGCAGCGACTACCGTCATCTTCAGCCCCGGAATGCGCACGTCGAAATACGTCATGGCGGAGCCGTTGATGAAGCGCAGGCGCAACTTTTCGCCCGGCCGGAACACGCCTGTCCAGTTCGAGTCCGGCGCCTGGCCGTTCATCAAGTAGGTGTAGGTGGCACCGCTGACGTCGGCGAGGTCTGTGGGATTCATCTTCATTTCGGCCCACATCTTTCGATCGGCGACCGTGGAAGCCCAACCTTTCTCGCTGACGTCGTGGATGAAATCGCCCACGGTGCGCTTGTTGTAGTTGTAGTAATCGGACTGCTTTTTCAGGGTGTTCATCAAGCTGGCCGCGTCTTCGTCGGTCCAGTCGGTCAGCATCACCACGTAATCGCGGTCGTACTGGAAAGGCTCCGGCTCCTTGGCGTCGATCACCAGCGGACCATAAACGCCCGACTGTTCCTGAAGACCCGAATGGCTGTGATACCAATAGGTGCCGTTCTGCCGGAGCTGGAATGTGTAAACGTACACGCCGCCGGGTTCGATGCCGTGAAAGCTCAGCCCCGGCACGCCGTCCATGTTGGCTGGCAGCAAAATGCCGTGCCAGTGAATGGAGGTGTTTTCCTTGAGTCTGTTTTTCACCCGCAGCGTAACCGTGTCGCCTTCACGCCAGCGCAGCAATGGGCCGGGGATACCGCCGTTGATGGTTATCGCAGTGCGCGGATTGCCGGTGATGTTGACCGGGGTTTCGCCGATGAACAGGTCGAAATCGGTGCCGGCCAACACCTGCGGTTCGCCAGGGCTGGTGATCGCCCACACAGGCGTGCGCCATAAACCGAGGCCGCCGAGCAGCCCGCCCGCAGCGAGCCCTTTCACGAAGGTGCGTCTTGAAGTGGTGGAGTGCATGCTGTTTTTATTCCCGGTCCGTCAGTTGGGAGACAACTTGACGACGAGTCTAGCGAGCGATGCCTTTCAGCAGACTGAGGCGCGGATTACAGTTTTGACAGGTTCATGTTGTATTCAGCGGTTGCTCGTGGATTTTGATGCCGTGGCCACGGTCCCACTGCCACAGTTGATAAACGAAGATTTCTTCAACCAGCGCTGATCCGGGTAGTACGAAAACAACAACTGCCCGCCTTTCATCGAATCAATCAGCTTGTGCGCAATCGCCGGTCGCACGGCCGGGCAGCCCAGGCTTCGACCAATCCGCCCGTTCGCCCGCGCCAGCACCGGGCTGACATAAGGCGCGCCATGAATCACGATTGCCCGGTCAAACGCATTGTCGTTGAAACCCGGCTCCAGGCCTTCCATGCGCAGCGAATAACCGTTTTGCCCGACATAGCTCTGCTGCGTGCGATACAAGCCGAGGCTGGTGGCAAAGCTTTCATTTTGATTGGAGAAGTTGACGGCCATGTTTTCGCCGCTGTTGCGACCATGGGCGACCAGTTCATGAAACAGCAACTTGCGCTTCTTTAAATCGAACACCCACAGGCGCTGTTCGGTCGAAGGCAGGGAATAATCGATCACCGCAAGTCTTTGGACAGGAGCAGCACCTTGCGCGATGCTGCATTGCGAGGCACGAACGGCGAGGTCGATGACCTTGGCGTTGGCTTTCGGGGCCGCTTTGATGAGGGCGGCCGCGAGCGAATCGGCGTAGGCTAACGGTACGGACATTGCAGTCAAAAGCAGGGCCGGCAGCAGATAGCCAATACGTAGTGGCGCCATATAGATGTCTCATCATGTTAAGTTCGAGTCTAGCAGTGCTTTGAAAGCCAGGCGTTGAATGCGGGAGATTAAGGATTATCCATGGTGCTTTTAACAAGGTTATTCGTCATAAGCCGCATATTTTTTATGGGCTTTCTGATCAGCGGCACGGCGCTAGCGGAAACTTCGCCGATTGAGCCGACAATTGCGCCTAGCTCCGTTATCGACGCTGCAGTGGAAGATAACGTCGGACAAGCGATTCAGGCATCGCTTGAGCCGCTGAAAACCGCGTTTCCACCGTTGCTGACCGCGCCGCGTCATCGTCGGGTGGATGTCAGTCGTCTGGTCATGGATTTCTATACCCATCGCGCTTATCGCGCAGCGTGGACGGATGACCGCGACGTCGCACAATTGATCGCCAGCCTGAGCGCGACTGACGCCGATGGTTTGAACCCGGCGGATTTTCATATTGATGAGCTGGTCCGATCCCAGGCCACGATGCAGACCACGCCGGTCACGCCCGAGCAACGGGCGGCCTTTGATCTGGCGACGACGCATACCTTTATTACTGCGCTGCTGCAGTTGCGGCGGGGCAAGGTCGATCCGTCGCGGCTCGATATTCATTGGAATTTTGACGCCAATGGCGTCGACCCGCGCGACGACGTCAATGCGTTCTTCGCTGCGCTCGACCAACACGATGTAGCAAAGGCTTTTGCCCTGGCTCCGCCGCAAGAAGCGGTGTACGGGGGCTTGCGTCAGGCGCTGGCGCAATTGCGCGGTATTCGCGATCGGGGCGGCTGGCCGAAGGTGGTTGTGGACCATTCGCTCAAACCTGGCATGGACGAACCGGCTGTCGCGCAGTTGCGCGCGAGGTTGGTCGCGGCAGGTTTTCTCGATCCGCGATTGATCCACGGCACAAAGTACGACGGCGCCGTCACCGCTGCGGTGAAAAAATATCAGAACGAGCAATACCTCGGTGTGGATGGCATGGCGGGGGCGACCACGCTGGCAGCGTTGAATGTGCCGGTTGATGCACGCATCGACCAGGTGCGGGTCAACATGGAGCGGGCGCGTTGGCTGCTTTATAAACTTCAAGGCACGTTCGTCATCGTCGATATCGCCGGTTATAAAGTGGCGATGTACCGCGATGGTCAGCCGATCTGGCGCTCTCGGGTGCAGGTCGGTAAAGCGGCGCGCAATACACCGATCTTCCAGGCGCAGATTACCTACATCACTTTTAATCCGACCTGGACAGTACCGCCGACGATCCTCAAGGAAGACGTGCTGCCGAAGATCAAGAGCAATCCCGGTTACCTGGCCGCCAACCATATTCGCGTGATCGACCGCGAAGGCAACGAGCTGGATCCTGCGGGTGTCGACTGGACCAACCCGCGGGGCATCAGCTTGCGACAGGATGCCGGGCCCGAGAGTTCGCTGGGTCAGGTGGTGATCCGCTTTCCCAACGACTATGCGATTTACCTGCACGACACGCCGCATCGCGAGTTGTTTGCCAAGACTGTCCGCGCAACCAGTTCGGGCTGCATCCGGGTGGAGAATCCGCTGCAACTGGTGGAGTTGTTGTTCAACGACCCGGTCAAGTGGAACAGCGCCGGTATTCAGAAACAGCTGGCCAATGGCAAGACCGAGAACATTCGGCTGCCGGTGAAAGTGCCGGTGTTGTTGGCCTATTGGACAGTCGATCTGGGCAGCGACGGGCGGGTGGCGTTCAAACCTGATGTGTACGGCTACGATGAGCCCGTGCTGCGGGCGTTGAATCGACCTGCGCAAATGCCGGTGTTGAATCTGCATGCGGCGACGGCCTCGGTGGGGACGGGTCAGTAACAGGGTCGAATCCGGGAGCGGGGCGTTCATGGCGCGCCCATTCCTCCTGATCAAGCCCGGCCCAACTCCTCCCGCAAAAACTCCATCAGCCCTCGCTGCAGTCCAGTCAGTGCGCCTTCGCGACTGATCAGCGCCAATTCCGTCGGCGGTAATTCGGGCAGATCGGTGCACACGGTGTGCTCTGGCAGCACCGCCGAAACGGGCAGCACCGAGAGGCCCAATCCGGAGGCCACCGCCGCTTGAATCCCCGTCAGGCTGTGGCTGCCAAACGCAACCCGCCACGGCCGCTGAGCCACATCCAGCAGGCGGATCGCCCGTCGCCGGTAAATGCACCCCTGGGGGAACAGCGCCAATGGCAAAACGCCCTGGGCGGAGTCGACCCCCGCACCTTTGACCCACACCAGCGCTTCCGGCCACGCCGCCCAGCAGGGGCCGCTGTCCGGTTCACGCTTGACCAGTGCAATGTCGATGGCGCCCGTTGCGAGTTTCTGTTTGAGATCGGTACTCATGCCGCTGACGGTTTCCAGCCGCGCTTCAGGT
Source organism: Pseudomonas sp. SJZ080 (assembly GCF_007828295.1). Taxonomy (NCBI): domain Bacteria; kingdom Pseudomonadati; phylum Pseudomonadota; class Gammaproteobacteria; order Pseudomonadales; family Pseudomonadaceae; genus Pseudomonas; species Pseudomonas sp. SJZ080. The sequence goes on along the minus strand of NZ_VIUK01000020.1, from coordinate 118,556 downwards.
CGGCTGCGGTTGAAGCCGGCGAGGATCGCGGCCATGCGCCGTGCGTCAAAGTCCTCCGGTACGCCAATACGCAGGATCTCCAGGTCGAGGTCGCTGGCGAGGGCTTCCACCGCCTCCGAAGACAGGGCCAGCAGGCGCCGGGCATAGTGAATCAGCATCTCGCCGTGCTCGGTGACGCTGATGTTCTGCCCGGTGCGATCGCGAAGCAGCAGCGCATGGCCGACCAGTTCTTCCAGTTTGCGAACCTGTTGGCTCACGGTGGACTGGGTGCGGTGTACGCGTTCGGCGGCGCGGGTGAAGCTGCCTTCGTCCACCACGCAGACGAAGGTCTTGAGCAGTTCGAGATCGAGCATGGCGGCTTCCTTGATATTCGATTTGTCACTGACAAGTCGATATTAATTTAATTTCACACTATCACTGTTGGCTCGTAACCTGAAGATCACCTTTCAGAGGACACGACCATGACACTCAAAAACTCTCCACGCCCCCAGTGGCTGACCTTCGATTGCTACGGCACGCTGATTCAATGGGATGAAGGTTTGAAAGCCGTGGCCGCGCAGATCCTGCGCGACAAGGGTGATCACCTTGTCGATGTCGATCGCCTGATCGAGGTGTACGACCGGCACGAACACCGGCTGGAGCAGACTCCGCCGCATCGTTCGTTCCGTCAGTTGAGCACCCTTGGGTTGCACATGGCGCTGGAGGAGTTGGGGTTGGCGAGTTCGGCCGAAGACAGTCAACGGCTGGCGGCGGCTATCCCGAAGATGCCGCCGTTTCCCGAGGTGATCGACACGCTCGCCCGGCTCAAGACGATGGGTTTCAAGCTGTGCATCGTGTCCAACACCGATGACGACATCATTGCCGGCAACGTTGCGCAACTCGGCGGGCACATCGATCGGGTCATCACCGCCCAGCAGGCCGGCGCCTACAAGCCGAATCCGCAGCTGTTCGACTACGCTCACGCGCAACTGGGCGTCAGTCGCGATCAGGTGGTGCACATCTGCGCAAGCCCGACGCTGGACCACACCGCCGCGCGCGATATGCATTTTCGCTGTGTATGGATCGATCGCGGCACCGGTCGTCAATTGCTGCCCGACTATCAACCCGATGCGATATTGAGCACGCTGGACCAAGTCGTGCCCCTGTTCGAATCCCTTGGCTGGTAACCCCGGAGTCATTGCCATGGCACACACCCTTGAAGGCGGTTCCCGTTCTGCGCGTTACACCAACCTGAACCTGGACTCGCCGGCTGTCATCACGGCGCGCACGGAACTGGCGGCGTGCTTTCAACTGGCGGCGCTGCATGGGCTGGAGGAGGGGATCTGCAACCACTTTTCCGCCATGGTGCCGGGGCGCGATGATCTGTTTTTCGTGAACCCCTACGGCTACGCGTTTGCAGAGGTCACCGCAGACAACCTGCTGGTCTGCGACTTCCACGGCAATGTCGTGGCCGGCGAAGGCCAACCGGAGGCGACCGCGTTCTACATCCACGCGCGCCTGCATAAACAGCTGCCGAGGGTGAAAGTGGCGTTCCACACGCACATGCCCCACGCCACGGCGTTGTGTTTGCTGCAAGGCCCGCCGTTATTGTGGCTGGGGCAAACAGCGTTGAAATTCTACGGGCGTACGGCGGTGGACGAGGACTACAACGGCCTGGCCCTCGATGAGTCCGAAGGTGACCGGATTGCCCGCGTCATGGGCAATGCCGATGTCCTGTTCCTGAAAAACCACGGCGTGATCGTCGCAGGGCCGACCATCGCCGAAGCCTGGGACGATCTGTATTACCTGGAGCGCGCCGCCCAGGTGCAATTGATGGCGATGGCGACGCAGCGCGATCTCAAGCCGGTGCCCCCCGACATTGCGCAACGTGCCTACGAACAAATGCGCCTGGGCGATGCAGACAGTGCGCAAGCACATTTGCGCAGTGCGATGCGACGCCTGTCCAAAGGACAATTGCCCCGCACCATCCCGTAGACTAAGCTCGCAAACATTAAGGGTTTTGGGCCTTCGCCCATGCCTTACCCTTGCAGGACGAGCGTTTGCCAATCTCCCATGACGATCCGCGCCACGCCAGTGGCGTCACTTTGAAACGGTTACCCCTGCGCAAAGCGGCGGTGCTGTTTATTGTGGTGGTGTGCCTGTGCCTATGTGGTTTGCTTTATCTGCAACTGGAGCAATCGCGCCGGCATGATCTGGCGGTGGCCGAAGTGGCGTCATCGAACCTCACGCGCGCCATGGCGCAGCAGGCCGAAGACACGTTCATGAAAGCCGACCTGGTACTGACCAGCCTGGCGGACTGGATTCAGGTTGATGGGTTCGTGCCGGCGCAGATCCCGCGTCTGCAAAAAACGTTTGCCCGACGGGTGCAGGCGCTCAGTCAGTTGCACGGGATTGTCCTGTTCGATCGAAAGGGGCAATGGGTTGTCACCTCATTCGAGGATTTACCCCGTGGTCCCGGCGTGGCGGACCGCGATTACTTCCTGTTTCATCAGCAGAACGTATCGTCCCTGGCGCACATCGGCCCCGCGATTCGCAGTCGCGTGAATGGCGAGTGGATCATTCCGGTTTCCAAGCGGGTGAATGACAAGGACGGCCATTTTCATGGCGTTTTGCTGGCCGGCATCAAAATGTCCTACTTCGATCAGTTTTTCAAAAGCTTCAGCATCGATGACGACGGCTCCATTTTCCTGGCGCTGACCGACGGAACGCTGCTGGCGCGACGGCCGTTTGTGGAATCACAGATTGGCCAGTCACTGGCCAAAGGGGAAATTTTCAGCAAGTACCTGTCGGGCTCAATGTCCGGCAACGCCATGATCGGTTCTTTACTCGATGGCACCGTTCGCTTGCATGGCTACCGGCAACTCGACGCCTATCCGCTGGTAGTGTCCGCGGCCTCATCCAGGGATTCGATTCTCAAGGGCTGGTATGACACAGCGTTTAAATCCAGCGTCATTGTGGCGCTGGTTGTGCTGGGCGTGGGGCTGTTCGGTTGGGTGTTCGTGCGCCAGGTGCGCCTTGGTGAACGGGTCGAGAAGGATTTGCGCAAGGCCAAGGACGCGCTGAATCTGATCGCGACCCATGACAGTCTCACCGGCCTGGCCAATCGCCGCCTGTTCGAACAGGCGCTGGACCTCGAGTTTGGCCGTGGCATCCGACAGTCGAGTTCGTTGAGCCTGATCATGCTCGATATCGATTACTTCAAGCGCTACAACGATGCTTACGGCCACGTCGCGGGTGACCATTGCCTGGCCGAAGTGGCAAGGGTGGTGAAAAGTTGCTGCCATCGAGCCACCGATCTGGCGGTGCGTTACGGCGGCGAGGAGTTTGCCGTGTTACTGCCGAATACGGATGTTCATGGCGCGATGGTCATTGCCGAGCAGATCCGCCGCAGTGTCATGAACTGCAACATCAACCACAGCGGTGCGCCCAGCGGTTACGTGACGGTCAGCCTCGGTTGTCATGCCTTCGTACCGACGCGCCTGGACAGCACCGAAGTGTTCATCGAGCGCGCCGACGCGGCGTTGTATCAGGCCAAGCATTCCGGGCGAAACCGTTCGGCGGTGCTGTCGATGGACGGTAGTGTCGGGGAACTGATGCGCTCTGATCGTTGAGGTGGCTTGAGGTTCGGGGAAGTGACCGTTGATTTCAGGTGACGGGCCGTCCCTGCGTATTCGCCGCCAATTTCTGTTCGAGCCTCTGCTGCACTTGCGGCCACTCATCATCGATGATGCTGAACCGCACCGAGTTGCGCTTGCGACCGTCCGGCATGATCCGTTCGTGGCGCACGATACCTCCCTGCTGCGCCCCTGGCCTGAGGATTGCGTTGCGTGATTTCTGGTTGTTTTCGTCGGTGGTGAATTGCACCCGTACACAGTCCGGCACGTCGAAGGCAAAGCGCAGCATCAGGTATTTGGTTTCGGTGTTGCAGCGGGCGCAGGCTGATTCCGTGGCCTTTCAGCATGGTTTCCATGAGAGCGGTTTTCTCGGCAGATCGGGTGGGCGTCGGGCGTCTATTACGCCGTACTTGAGATAGCCGACGCAACCACCGGAATGCCAGGATGTCACACACTGAAGACACATGTCCGGAGCGCTGGCCCATGAAGAATCTGCGGATCGCAACGTTCAACGTCAATGGCATGCGCGCCCGGCTGCCGAACCTGCTGGCCTGGCTGGAGCGGGAGAAACCGGACATCGTCTGCCTGCAGGAACTCAAGTCGGTGGACAGTGCATTTCCTGCCGCAGAACTCGAGGCTGCCGGCTACGGCGCGATATGGCAGGGGCAGTCATCGTGGAACGGGGTGGCGATTCTGGCGCGGGATGCGCAACCACTGGAGAGTCGCCGTGGTTTGCCAGGCGACGACAGTGATACCCACAGTCGGTATCTGGAGGCCGCCGTGCACGGTGTCCTTGTGGGCTGCCTGTATCTGCCGAACGGCAATCCGCAGCCGGGGCCGAAGTTCGATTACAAGCTGGCCTGGTTCGAGCGGCTGATCACCTACGCCAAGGATCTCCAGAGCAGCGAACACCCGGTGGTGCTGGCTGGCGACTACAACGTAGTGCCGACAGACCTGGACATCTACAACCCGAGGTCCTGGCTCAAGGATGCGCTGCTGCAACCGCAAAGCCGCGAGTGTTATCAACGGTTGCTGGATCAGGGGTGGACCGATTCCCTGCGTCATCTGTATCCGGAGGCTCGGCTTTACACCTTCTGGGACTACTTCCGACAACACTGGCAGAAAAATTCCGGGTTGCGCATCGATCATCTGTTGCTCAACCCGGCACTGAGTCCCTACCTGCAAGAGGCCGGTGTCGATGCCTGGGTGCGCAACGAGCCGCATGCCAGCGACCATGCACCGGCGTGGATTCAACTGGGCTCGCGCAAGCGCCGTTGATTGTCCGTGAGTGGCGATTGGCGAAATCAATTGTCGGTCGAACCGCTTTATCCCTTATACATGGCGCCCATCGGCGGAAAGATCCGCGGCCCAGTTCATAAGGACCGAGCAATGAGCGAGCCACGCCTGAACAATCTTGCGTTGTACCTGCAACGTCTGGGTTTCGACGCGCCACCGGCGCCAACCCTGGAAACCCTGCGTCAGTTGCAGTTTCGTCACACCGGAGTGTTCCCGTTCGAGAACCTCACCACCCTGTCTGGCGAGCCGGTACTCATCGATTTGCCGTCCATCGAGCAAAAAGTCCTGCGCGATGGCCGCGGTGGTTACTGCTACGAACTCAACAACCTGTTCCTGGCCCTGCTTCAGGCGTTGGGTTTCGACGCACGCGGCATCTCCGGTCGCGTGGTCATGGGCCAGCCCGAGGGCGCCTGGACCGCGCGTACGCACCGCTTGAGCCTGGTCACCCTGGAGGGCGTGCGCTACATCACCGACGTCGGCTTCGGCGGCATGGTCCCGACCGCGCCGCTGCTGCTCGACACTCCGGACGAGCAACTCACCCCTCACGAACCCTATCGAATCGAACACCACGCAGACGGCTACACCCTGCGCGCCAACGTCGCCGGTGAATGGCGACCGATGTACATCTTTGACCTGCAACGCCAGGAAGACATCGATTACACCGTCGGCAACTGGTATGTCTCAACCCATCCTGAATCATCCTTTGCCAAACAGCTGATGGTGGCGCGGACGGGGGAAGGTTGGCGGCGCACGCTGAACAACGGCAGTTTTGCGATCCACCGGATCGGCAGCGAGAGCGAGCGGCGGCAGATCACGGCGGTGGCTGATCTGGTCCGGTTGCTGGAGAGCGAGTTCGGCATTCGAGTGCCTGAACACGCACATTTGAAGCAGGTGCTTGGGCGGTTGATCGAACCGGATTAGGGGCGAGCGTCAGGCTCCATCACTCGATGGATTTCGCTGACGGCGTCCAGCAACGTTTTCTCCAGGTTTTTCAGGTCGGAGGGCGTTATCCCTTTTTTGAGCTGCCCGGTCTCTGCAGTTTTGTTTTTGTCACTGAGCAGCGCGTGCCGCAGTGTGTTGTTGATCACCGTCTGGTACCCATATCCCTCGTTTTCCGCGAGCGCACGAGCGGCGTCTATGACCGCTTCATCCAGCATGATGGTAATGCGGGTTTTGCCTTTGCCGGGGGCAACTGCCCCACGCTTGGCATTGCTGAAGTCGTATTCATCTTTCATCTCTCAAGCCTCCAGATATTGGCGACGCTCGTTTTTTGTGGCGAGGCGCGCAGAAATGATTCGAACGAAATTCGGATCGCGGTAGGTGTACGCGACGACCAGCAAGCGGGCTTTGGCGTCCAGCCCCATGATGATCCATCGTTGCTCGTCATGAAGATCATCCTGGAGCGCCAGCGCTCGTTCGTCATGGAACACGGCCTCAGTCTCTGCGAGGCTGATGCCTTGATGCTTCAGTTTGTTCGCCGCGTTCTTTGCCTTGTGATACTGAATTTCGAATGGCTTCATTATGCATACTTTATACGTATAAAAAAGAGGGCGACCACTACCGATGGTCGCCAGGAACTCAAAAGACTAGCGGGGGATACGAGGGGGGCTGGGACGGATATATTTCAGGGTTTATTGAACGATGCTGTGGGTGTGGATGGACACATGTCCATAATCTGACTGATTAGTTGTATACAACTCTATAGACATTTGTCCTGAGTCTTGCATACAGTGTGCGCATAACAAAAACCAGGGAACCCCCCAACCATGAAAACGCCCCATGTTTCACACCAACGGCCTGAGGACGAAAACCTCGGGGTCGGCGCGAATATGGCTTACGGCCTGCAACATGTTCTGACCATGTATGGCGGTATCGTCGCGGTGCCTTTGATCATCGGCCAGGCGGCCGGGCTCTCGCCAGCGGACATCGGTTTGTTGATTGCTGCTTCATTGTTTGCGGGGGGCTTGGCGACATTGCTGCAGACCCTCGGTTTACCGTTTTTCGGCTGCCAGTTGCCGCTGGTGCAAGGCGTGTCGTTCTCTGGCGTCGCGACCATGGTGGCGATTGTCAGCAGTGGTGGGGAGGGCGGGTTTCAGTCGATTCTCGGGGCGGTGATTGCCGCGTCGCTAATCGGTTTGTTGATCACACCGGTGTTCTCGCGAATCACCAAATTCTTCCCGCCGCTGGTGACGGGCATCGTGATCACGACCATTGGCCTGACGCTGATGCCGGTGGCCGCGCGCTGGGCCATGGGCGGTAACAGCCATGCGGCGGATTTCGGCAGCATGGCGAACATCGGTCTGGCGGCGGTGACGCTGGTGCTGGTGCTGTTGCTGAGCAAGGTCGGCAGCGCGGCGATCTCCCGTTTGTCGATCCTGCTGGCGATGGTCATCGGCACCATCATCGCGGTGTTTCTCGGCATGGCAGACTTCTCGTCCGTCACCCAGGGCCCGATGTTCGGCTTCCCGACGCCGTTCCACTTCGGCATGCCGACCTTCCACTTTGCTGCGATTCTGTCGATGTGCATCGTGGTCATGGTGACGCTGGTGGAAACCTCGGCGGACATCCTCGCCGTCGGTGAAATCATCGGCACCAAGGTCGATTCCAAACGCCTGGGCAACGGCTTGCGCGCCGACATGCTGTCGAGCATGATCGCGCCGATTTTCGGCTCCTTCACCCAAAGCGCGTTCGCCCAGAACGTCGGGTTGGTGGCGGTGACCGGGATCAAGAGCCGTTTCGTGGTGGCCACCGGCGGTTTGTTCCTCGTGATCCTGGGCTTGTTGCCCTTCATGGGCCGGGTCATCGCCGCCGTGCCGACTTCGGTGCTGGGTGGTGCCGGTATCGTGCTGTTCGGTACCGTGGCGGCCAGCGGTATTCGTACCTTGTCCAAGGTCGACTACCGCAACAACGTCAACCTGATCATCGTCGCCACCTCCATCGGTTTCGGCATGATTCCCATCGCCGCCCCAAATTTCTACGACCAGTTCCCAAGCTGGTTCGCGACGATCTTCCACTCGGGTATCAGCTCCTCGGCGATCATGGCCATCGTGTTGAACCTGACCTTCAACCACCTCACTGCCGGTAATTCGGATCAGCAATCGGTGTTTGCGGCGGGTACTGAGCGGGTCCTGCGTTATCAGGATCTGGCCGCGTTGCGCGAAGGGGATTATTTCAGCGAAGGTAAATTGCATGACTGCGACGGGAAAGAGATCCCGGTGGTGGAGGTGGAACATGGGCATGGAGAGCCGCGGGCGGTGCCTGCGAAAAGCAGTGAACATGTCTGACGGCTGGAAAGGCCGGAGCGAGTGACAGGTTGACACTCGCTCCGACGCAAGTTCAAAGGGCGTCCTTCGGGACGCCTTTTTCGTGCGGCTTTTACTGGGGCAAGGCCCACTTGGGCACGGTCCCTTGCAGGAGCCGGCTTGCTGGCGATAGACGTAAGTGCGCTGCGGTGAACCTGGTTTCACGCGTTATCGTTAACGTCCATCGCCAGCAAGCCGGCTCCTACAGGCTCGCGGATCAGCCAATTTTTCATCGACCACAAAAAAGCCCCTGAACCTTTCGATTCAGAGGCTTTTCGTTATTGCTGTCTGGCTCCACGACCTGGACTCGAACCAGGGACCCAGTGATTAACAGTCACTTGCTCTACCAACTGAGCTATCGCGGAATGGCGTGTATGTTACTGATTCAAAAAGAGAAGTCAAGCACCTGTTAACAATGCGAGGGATTCATCGGGACGGGCGGTGGTTTATCGGCGATTGGCGGTTACCAGAACAGCGCCAGAGGTCTACCATGGCCGCCCGGAAGTGGTTACACGCGCTGCCGGCCATTCGCCGAAAAGGTACGCGCCATGAATTACCCAGCCCTCGCATTCCGACGCAACGAGGTGTTCGCATGAGCATCGCACAGATCAGCCTGCCCAAAGGGGTTGGCCCCCACGCCGAAAAACTGTTCGACGCCATCACTCAGGCCAGCACCGCTGACGAATTGAACCGCGCTGGCGGCAAGGCCGAAGGTTTTGTCCTGGGCCTGGAAAGCACCAAGGCCATCAAAAGCCAGATCGCCGAATCGCTGTACGTCGCCTATGACGATGCGGCCAGCCAACGCGCGACCGAACTGGCTTAACCGCCGAACGTCACGGTGGCGAGCATCAGTTTGGCGTAAAGCAACGTCGCGCCCAGTTGCACCAGCCACAAGGCCAGTCCGCCGAGAAACACACCCGCAGCCACTTGCAGCACCAGGTTATTGCTGCGTTTGGCCGGGACGCGGGGGATGAAGTCATTCAGGTCATCCAGGTCATCGCGCTCAGCGCGCAGGTCATCGTTTTTCATTTGGGCTCTCGTCAGAATTCTCGGGTGTATATAAAACGTTGTAGGAGCCGGCTTGCTGGCGAAGCGGCCATCACAGTCAACATTGATGTTGGCTGGTCTACCGCTATCGCCAGCAAGCCGGCTCCTACAAGGTCGATGTGTGCAGTCTAGAGGGGTTGGGATTTATCTGAGCCAAATAAAAACGGGAAGCCTCATGGCTTCCCGTTATGTTTAGTGCTCGACGACTCAGATCACCGCAACGATGGCCTTGGTCACGACGTCGATGTTGCTCTGGTTCAGCGCGGCAACGCAGATGCGGCCGGTGTCCAGGGCGTAGATGCCGAACTCGCTGCGCAGACGGGTCACTTGCTCAACCGTGAGGCCGGAGTAAGAGAACATGCCGCGCTGACGACCCACAAAGCTGAAATCACGCTGTGGCGCGTTTTTCGCCAACAGGTCAACCATCTGGGTGCGCATGCCGCGAATCCGCAGGCGCATTTCTGCCAGCTCTTCTTCCCACTTGGCCCGCAGTTCCGGGCTGTTCAACACCGCGGCGACGATGCTTGCACCGTGGGTCGGCGGGTTGGAGTAGTTGGTGCGGATCACGCGTTTGACTTGCGACAGCACGCGCGCGCTTTCTTCTTTCGACTCACTGACGATCGACAGGGCGCCAACGCGCTCGCCGTACAGCGAGAAGGATTTGGAGAACGAGCTGGAGACGAAGAAGGTCAGGCCCGATTCAGCGAACAGACGCACGGCGGCGGCGTCTTCGTCGATGCCATCGCCGAAACCTTGATACGCCATGTCGAGGAATGGCACGTGGTTTTTCGCTTTCACTACTTCAAGAACGTTTTTCCAGTCCGCCGGGCTGAGGTCTACGCCGGTCGGGTTGTGGCAGCACGCGTGCAGCACAACGATCGAGCCGGACGGCAGGGCGTTCAGGTCTTCCAGCAGGCCGACACGGTTAACGTCGTGGGTGGCGGCGTCGTAGTAACGATAGTTCTGCACCGGGAAACCGGCCGTTTCGAACAGCGCGCGGTGGTTTTCCCAGCTTGGGTCGCTGATCGCCACGACGGCGTTCGGCAGCAGTTGCTTGAGGAAGTCGGCACCGATTTTCAGTGCACCAGTACCGCCAACGGCTTGAGTGGTAATGACACGGCCAGCCGCGATCAGCGGCGAGTCATTGCCGAACAGCAGTTTCTGAACGGCCTGGTCGTAAGCAGCGATGCCGTCGATCGGCAAGTAGCCACGGGAAGCGTGTTGAGCGACGCGAATCGTCTCGGCTTCGACAACGGCGCGCAGGAGTGGAATTCGCCCCTCCTCGTTGCAGTAAACACCGACCCCCAGGTTGACCTTGTTGGTACGGGTATCGGCGTTGAATGCTTCGTTGAGGCCCAGGATTGGATCGCGTGGTGCCATTTCGACAGCGGAGAACAGGCTCATTTTTGCGGCGGCTCTGAATGGAGAGTGGAGGGACGTGTCGCGCTCCAGCCGAATGCACTAGAGCGGTGCACAAACGGGGAGCTAGTATAGAGGCCATCTGCGATTGATGGCGACAGTCGATTCGGCTTTTACTGTAAGTTTTTCCGATTATTTTTCGACCGTTAGTCGATTGATCCCGTCAAAGACTTCAAGGGATGTAGGACGTTTGCCTTGAAAGCGCGGGCAATCGACTCCACATTGAGCACAATCCAGTTTTTTCCTCGGGCGACGTCGGTCGTTTGTGGTCTTTTTCGTTGCTGTCCGGTTTGCCCGGACGGGCGCGACCCAGAGGGTATTTCATGTCTGAATTCCAGCTAGTCACCCGCTTCGAGCCCGCCGGCGATCAGCCGGAAGCCATTCGCCTGATGGTCGAGGGCATCGAAGCCGGGCTGGCACACCAGACGTTGCTCGGTGTGACCGGCTCGGGCAAGACATTCAGCATCGCCAACGTCATCGCCCAGGTTCAGCGCCCGACGCTGGTGCTGGCCCCGAACAAGACCCTGGCCGCGCAGTTGTACGGTGAATTCAAGGCGTTTTTTCCGAACAACGCCGTCGAGTACTTCGTTTCCTACTACGACTACTACCAGCCCGAAGCCTACGTGCCGTCCTCGGACACCTTCATCGAGAAAGATGCCTCGATCAACGATCACATCGAGCAGATGCGACTCTCGGCGACCAAAGCGTTGCTGGAGCGCAAGGACGCGATCATCGTCACCACGGTGTCGTGCATCTACGGTCTGGGCAGCCCGGAAACCTATTTGAAAATGGTGCTGCACGTGGATCGGGGCGACAAGCTCGATCAGCGCGCCTTGCTGCGTCGCCTGGCGGACCTGCAATACACCCGCAACGATATGGAATTCGCCCGCGCGACCTTCCGCGTGCGCGGTGATGTGATCGACATTCACCCGGCAGAATCCGATTTCGAAGCGATCCGCATCGAACTGTTCGATGACGAAGTCGAGAGCCTGTCGGCCTTCGACCCTCTGACCGGCGAGGTGATTCGCAAGCTGCCGCGCTTCACCTTCTACCCGAAAAGCCACTACGTAACGCCGCGAGAAACCCTGCTCGATGCCATCGAAGGGATCAAGGTCGAGTTGCAGGAGCGTCTGGAATACCTGCGCTCCAACAACAAACTGGTGGAAGCGCAACGTCTTGAGCAACGCACGCGTTTCGACCTGGAGATGATCCTCGAACTGGGCTATTGCAACGGCATCGAAAACTACTCGCGCTACCTCTCGGGCCGTGCCTCCGGTGAGGCGCCGCCGACCTTGTTCGATTACTTGCCGGCCGACGCCTTGCTGGTGATCGACGAATCCCACGTCAGCGTGCCGCAGGTCGGCGCCATGTATAAGGGCGACCGCTCACGCAAAGAAACGCTGGTGGAGTACGGCTTCCGTCTGCCCTCGGCGCTGGACAACCGGCCAATGCGCTTCGACGAGTTCGAAGGTATCAGCCCACAGACGATTTTTGTCTCGGCCACGCCGGGCAACTACGAGGCGGAACATGCTGGACGGGTGGTCGAGCAACTGGTGCGCCCGACCGGCCTGGTGGACCCGCAAATCGAAATCCGTCCGGCGCTGACCCAGGTCGACGATTTGCTGTCGGAAATCACCAAGCGCGTCGCCCTCGAAGAGCGGGTGTTGGTCACCACATTGACCAAGCGCATGTCCGAAGACTTGACCGATTACCTGGCCGACCACGGCGTGCGGGTGCGCTATCTGCACTCGGACATCGACACCGTGGAGCGCGTGGAAATCATCCGTGATTTGCGCCTCGGCACGTTCGATGTGCTGGTGGGGATCAACCTGCTGCGCGAAGGCCTGGACATGCCGGAGGTGTCGCTGGTGGCGATCCTCGATGCGGACAAGGAAGGCTTCCTGCGTTCCGAGCGTTCGCTGATCCAGACCATCGGTCGCGCGGCGCGTAACCTCAACGGCCGGGCGATTCTCTATGCAGACCGGATCACCGGCTCCATGGAGCGGGCGATCGGCGAAACCGAGCGTCGTCGCGACAAGCAGATCGCCTTCAACCTGGCCAACGGCATTACACCGAAGGGTGTGTTCAAGGACGTTGCCGACATCATGGAAGGCGCCACCGTGCCCGGCTCGCGCAGCAAGAAGCGCAAAGGCATGGCCAAGGCCGCCGAGGAGAGCGCCAAGTACGAAGCCGAATTGCGTTCGCCGGGAGAAGTCGCCAAGCGTATCAAGGCGCTGGAAGAGAAGATGTACCAATTGGCGCGCGACCTGGAATTCGAAGCGGCGGCGCAGATGCGTGATGAGATTACCAAGCTTCGGGAGCGGTTGATCGCTGTTTGATCTCTAGCGCCTGACTGGCCTCATCGCGAGCAAGCCCGCTCCCACAGTTGACCGAGTTGCTTGGGCGGACGCGGTCTAGTGTGGGAGCGGGCTTGCTCGCGATGAGGCCAGTCAGGGCGATACAAATATCAACTAGTGCGCCTCGCCAGCCTTCAACCCCGCCGGCAGCTTCCTGGTCAGCAACACCGCCAGCATGCTGATCCCCAACGCAATCCCGACAAAATGAAACGCATCGTTGTAAGCCATGATCGACGCCTGCTGATGGGCGATCTCACTGAGCTTGCCCAGCGCCGCCGTTTCGCTGCCCAACCGGTCCGTCAGCGACGCCATACGCTCGGCGACCTGCGGGTTGCTCGGCACGATGGATTCACGCAAATAATCAAAGTAGGTCTTGGTCCGGGCATCCAGCAGCGTGGCGAGGAGGGCGATGCCGATCGCGCCGCCGAGGTTGCGCAGGATGTTGAACAGGCTCGACGCCGACCCCGCATCCTGCGGCAGGATGTACGCGGTGGCGATCAGCGAGATTGTCACCATGATCAACGGCTGCCCCAGCGCGCGGATGATCTGGATCTGATTGAACTGCGGCCCGGCAAAATCCGGGTTCAGCACACCCGAGGAAAAACTCGCCAACCCGAATAGCCCGAACCCCAGCGTGCACAGCCATTTCGGCGAAATGACCTTCATCAGTTTCGGCACCAGTGGAATCAAAAACAGCTGCGGCACGCCCATCCACATGATCACTTCGCCGATCTGCAGGGCGTTGTAATTCTGGATCTGCGCCAGGTACAGCGGCAACAGATAGATCGAACCGTACAACCCGACCCCCATCCCGATGCTGGAAATGCTCGATAAGCCGAAGTTTCGATTACCGAGGATGCCGAGGTTGATCAGCGGGTTGGGCTTGGAAAACTGCACGATCACAAAGGTGATCAGGCTGACCAGGGCGATACTGCCGAGCCCGACGATCAGGTCCGATTCCAGCCAGTCCTTGCGGTGGCCTTCCTCCAGAAACACCTGCAAACAACCGAGGCCGATACCAAGGGTGACAATGCCCGTGTAGTCAGTGCTTTTCAGCAGTTCCCAGTGCGCTTCTTTCTTTTCCAGGCCATACATCAGGCCGGCGATCATGATCAGGCCCGGCGGGATATTGATGTAGAAAATGTATTCCCAGCCCCAGTTTTCCGTCAGCCAGCCGCCGAGCGTCGGGCCGATGGAGGGCGCGAACGTTGCGGTCATGGCGAACATCGCCATGCCTTTGGCGCGGTGGTGTTCGGGAAGTTTGATCAGCGTCAGGGTGAACGCCAGAGGGATCAGCGCGCCGCCGGTGAAGCCCTGCAGCGCGCGGAAAATGATCATGCTTTCCAGGCTCCACGCCATGGAGCAGAGCAGGGAGGCTGCAAGAAACCCGAGTGAGACCCACACGGCCAGACGGCGTGCCGAGAGCAGTTGCACGAGCCACGCCGTCAGCGGAATCATGATGATCTCCGCGACCAGGTACGACGTGGAAATCCATGAGCCTTCTTCCAGGGTCGCCGACAGCGCGCCCTGAATATCCTTGAGCGACGAGTTGGTGATTTGAATGTCGAGCACCGCCATGAACGCGCCGAGCATCACGCTCATCACCGCGATCCAGTCCCGCCGGGTCGGTTCGCCGGCGGGGCGGATCAGTTGATCACCGGCCATCGTCAGGGGCGTCTTTGATGTTCACTTTGGCGGTGACCGACATGCCCGGACGAATCTTGCCGTGCAGCGGGCTGTCCGCGGCGAAGGTCAGTTTTACCGGAATCCGTTGTACGACTTTGGTGAAGTTGCCGGTGGCATTGTCCGGCGGCAACAGGCTGAACTGCGCGCCTGAGGCCGCGAACAGGCTGTCGACCCGCGCTTCTATCGGCGTGTCGCTGTAGGCGTCGAACGTCAGTTCGGCTTTCTGGCCGGGCTGCATGCGGCCAATCTGGGTTTCCTTGAAGTTGGCCTGAATCCAGATGTCCTGGTCGGGGACGATCGACATCAGATACGCACCGGGCTGCACATATTGGCCTTCGCGAGCGGCACGCTGGCCGATCAGGCCGCTGATGGGGGCGTGGATTTCGCTGCGGGTCAGGTTCAGTTCCGCTTGGGCCAGATCGGTTTTGGCGTTGGCGATCATAGCGTCGAGGCGTTTGATTTCCGCGCTCAGGGAATTGACTTGCTGGCGCTGACTTTGAGCGTCCGCCTGGGCCTTGGTCACCTGCGAGCGGGCGATGTGGTTGTCGGCGGAGAGGGTGGTTACCCGCTCTTCGGAAACGTAGCCCGGTTTGCGCAGGGTTTGCGCGCGGGACAAATCGATTTGCGAGCGACCGAGGCTGGCCTGGCTGGACGCCACTTGCGCTTCGCTTGCGGCAATCAGGCTGGCCTGCTGGGTCAGTTTGCTCTGGGCTTGCAGGCGTTCGGCCTGGCGGGTGGCGAGAGCGGCGTTGGCGCGGTCGACGGCGAGGTGGAAGTCATCGCCTTCGAGCTTGATCAGCAGCTGACCTTTCTCGACGTGCTGGTTGTCCTGCACCAGTACCTGATCGATGCGCGCGCCCAACTGGCTCGACACACGGGTGATCTCGCCCTGGACGTAGGCGTTGTCGGTACTTTCATAAAACCGTCCCTTGAAAAACCACTGGGCACAAAAGCCCCCGGCAATCAGCAGGACGATCAACAGGAAAATAAACAGGCGACGCTTGAGTTGGGCAGGCATGGGGCAAACTGTAGTCGAGAAATTGTAAGGAAAGTTATCAGCAGGCGAATTTGGCATACAGTCGATAGTGGGTAAATGCCATCGGCTGATAATCCATCATTCACCCCGGCCCGAGCCCGTTGTAGACGCAAACTTGGCTTAAATGCCCTGCTCACTGGAGCCGGGCGGGCAACGCCTGTTACCATTCGCCCTTTGTTTTATCTTCATTTCGAGACTTGCCATGACCACCGTCCGCACGCGCATCGCGCCATCGCCTACCGGGGACCCCCACGTAGGTACCGCTTACATCGCTTTGTTCAACTACTGCTTTGCCAAGCAGCACGGCGGTGAGTTCATCCTGCGGATCGAAGACACCGATCAGTTGCGTTCGACCCGCGAGTCCGAACAGCAGATTTTCGACGCCCTGCGCTGGTTGGGCATCGACTGGAGCGAAGGCCCGGACGTCGGCGGCCCGCACGGTCCGTACCGTCAAAGCGAGCGCGGTGACATCTATCAGAAGTATTGCCAGCAACTGGTCGAGATGGGTCACGCGTTTCCGTGCTTCTGCACCGCCGAAGAGCTGGATCAGATGCGCGCCGAACAAATGGCTCGCGGCGAAACTCCGCGTTACGACGGTCGTGCACTGTTGCTCTCCAAGGAAGAAGTCGCGCGCCGTCTGGCCGCTGGCGAGCCGCACGTGATCCGCATGAAAGTGCCGAGCGAAGGCGTGTGCGTGGTGCCGGACATGCTGCGTGGCGACGTCGAGATCCCGTGGGATCGCATGGACATGCAAGTGCTGATGAAGACCGACGGCCTGCCGACGTACTTCCTGGCCAACGTGGTGGATGACCACCTGATGGGCATCACCCACGTTCTGCGCGGTGAAGAATGGCTGCCTTCGGCACCGAAACTGATTCTGCTGTACGAATACTTCGGCTGGGAACAACCGGAGCTGTGCTACATGCCGCTGCTGCGTAACCCGGACAAGAGCAAGCTGTCCAAGCGCAAGAATCCGACCTCGGTGACGTTCTACGAGCGCATGGGTTTCATGCCGGAAGCGATGCTCAACTACCTCGGGCGCATGGGCTGGTCGATGCCGGACGAGCGCGAAAAGTTCTCGCTGCAGGAAATGGTCGACAACTTCGACCTGAGCCGCGTCTCCCTCGGCGGGCCGATTTTCGACATCGAGAAGCTGTCCTGGCTCAACGGCCAGTGGCTGCGTGACTTGCCGGTGGAAGAATTCGCCTCGCGCTTGCAGACCTGGGCACTGAACCCTGAATACATGATGAAGATTGCACCGCACGTGCAGGGCCGCGTTGAAACCTTCAGCCAGGTCGCACCGCTGGCCGGTTTCTTCTTCGCCGGTGGCGTGAACCCGGATGCCAAGCTGTTTGAATCGAAGAAGCTGTCGGGTGATCAGGTTCGTCAGTTGATGCAGTTGATCCTGTGGAAACTGGAAAGCCTGCGTCAGTGGGAAAAGGACAGCATCACGGCGACGATTCAAGCGGTGGTCGAATCCCTGGAGCTGAAGCTGCGTGACGCCATGCCGCTGATGTTCGCTGCGATCACTGGGCAGGCGAGCTCGGTGTCGGTGCTCGATGCGATGGAAATCCTCGGCCCGGACCTGACGCGTTTCCGTTTGCGTCAGGCTATCGACTTGCTCGGTGGCGTGTCGAAGAAGGAAAACAAGGAGTGGGAAAAACTGCTGGCGAATATCGCCTGATTCCTTGATGTCCCGAAAAGATCGCAGGCTGCGCCAGCTCCTACATTTGAAATGCAATCCCCCTGTAGGAGCTGCCGAAGGCTGCGATCTTTTGATCTTGCTTTTGGCAGCATCCCCGTTTTTCGGGGAGAGGCGGTAAGTGATTGTTATGTCGGCAAAAAACTTTGAAATATTTTAAAAATAAGTTTGACAGCCTTTCGAAGCGCCATTAAGATTCGCCCCGTCCTCAGCGATGAGGGGCTATAGCTCAGCTGGGAGAGCGCTTGCATGGCATGCAAGAGGTCGACGGTTCGATCCCGTCTAGCTCCACCAATTTACACTTCAAGGTCTGGCCACACCGGCCTTGAGGCGATCAACACTCAGTGTTGATCTGTTGTATAGAAGGGTTTGCGTCCCCTTCGTCTAGTGGCCTAGGACACCGCCCTTTCACGGCGGTAACAGGGGTTCGAGTCCCCTAGGGGACGCCAGTTTTACAGAAGCGATGTTGCAAGATGTCGCTCCGCCGCGAGGCGAAAAATCCGGGGCTATAGCTCAGCTGGGAGAGCGCTTGCATGGCATGCAAGAGGTCGACGGTTCGATCCCGTCTAGCTCCACCAATTTTACAGTTCAAGGTCTGGCCACACCGGCCTTGAATCGATCAGCTCTCAGCACTGATCAGTTGTATAGAAGGTTTTGCGTCCCCTTCGTCTAGTGGCCTAGGACACCGCCCTTTCACGGCGGTAACAGGGGTTCGAGTCCCCTAGGGGACGCCACGATTACCCGCTCTGCGGGATTTTATAAGGGTCATTCAATTATTGAATGGCCCTTTTGTTTGTCTGGCGTTTGGCCAAACCCCCTCATTTCTTTCAAACTGTGCTTCAGACCAGCGGTCACACTCACGACTTGCGTAAAATTATTATGAGAATAATATTCTAGTCGTAATATTCGGAGGCAACGATGAACGATAAAAAAGCTCAAACCCGCGAACGCATCCTCAAGGCCGCCAGCGCAGCGCTGATTCAGCGCGGCCCGGCCGAACCGAGCGTGGGCGAAGTGATGGGCGCAGCCGGCCTGACGGTTGGCGGCTTCTATGCGCACTTCGAAAGCAAGGACGCGATGATGCTGGAAGCGTTCAAGCAACTGCTCGGTCATCGCCGTGGCCTGATCGCCGACATGGACGCCGAATTGACCGGCGAAGAGCGTCGCGCCTTGGTGGCTGCGTTTTACCTGTCACGCAAACACCGTGATTCCTCTGCGTCGGCGTGCCCGATCCCGGCGTCTGTCGGCGAGCTGGGGCGTCTGCCGGACGCGTTTCGTGTGGCGTTGAATGAGCATGTGGAGATGATGGTCGCGCAGTTGGCGGCCAGCCCGGAAGACACCGACAAAGCCTTGGCCGACATGGCTTTGATGGTGGGTGGTTTGGCTCTGGCGCGGGCGTTGGGGCCAGGAGATTTGTCCGATCGATTGCTGCGTGCCGCCAAGTCGGCGGTGTTATGACCTGAAGGCAAATGGCTTGAGGAGTGAGAGCGATGAGCACGTTAAAGTGGGTTCGTGGCGTTAATGGCACCTTGGGCTGGTTTGCACCGAAACTGGTCGCGAGCAAAATGCGACTGGCCTTCATGACGCCGCGGGATCTGCCGCCGCGTGACTGGGAACTGCCGCTGCTGGCGAAATCCGAGCGCATCACTTTACGCTTTGGCCTGTCGGCGTTGCGCTGGGGGCAAGGTCCTGCGGTGTTGCTGATGCACGGTTGGGAAGGGCGGCCGACGCAGTTCGCCAGCCTGATCACTGCGCTGGTTGATGCCGGTTACACCGTCGTTGCGTTGGACGGGCCTGCGCATGGTCGTTCGCCGGGCAACGAAGCAAACGTCGTGCTGTTCGCCCGAGCCATGCTCGAGGCTGCCGCCGAGCTGCCACCGCTGCAGGCGGTCATCGGTCACTCGATGGGCGGTGCCAGCGCCATGCTCGCCGTCCAGTTGGGTTTGCGCACTGAAACCCTGGTGACGATTGCGGCTCCGGCGCGGATTCTCGGGGTGCTGCGTGGTTTTGCCCGCTATGTGCGACTGCCGCCCAAAGCCCGTTCGGCGTTCATTCGACAGGTTGAAAAAGACGTTGGCATGCGTGCCGCTGCGCTGGATGTCTCGCACTATCAACTCGACATGCCTGGCCTGATCGTTCACGCCGAAGACGACTGCTTTGTTCCGGTCAAGGAATCCCAGCTGATTCACGAAGCCTGGTTCGACAGCCGTCTGTTGCGACTGAAAGAAGGCGGTCATCAGCGGGTACTGGCTGACCCTCGGGTGATTGATGGCGTGTTATCACTGCTGGCCGGCCGCAGCCTGCGATCGCGCCAATCGGCCTGAGCATCCGTTACACTGCCCCGGTCGACATAATCTGACCGGGAGTGGGGCATGGGCTGGGATCGGGCAACGCCATTTATCATTGATCTGGAAGTGGGCGCCGAGGACATCGACGGGTTGGGTCACGCGAATAATGCGGTGTACGTGACCTGGCTCGAGCGCTGTGCCTGGCGCCACTCTCAGCGGCTCGGCCTGGATCTGGTCGAGTACCGGCGGCTTGATCGGGCGATGGCGGTGGTGCGGCACGAGATCGATTACCTGGCTGCGGCCTACGAGGGCGATGAGTTGCAATTGGCGACCTGGATCGTCGATTGGGATCAGCGCCTGAAAATGACCCGGCACTTCCAACTGAAGCGCCCGAGCGACAACACCACGTTGCTGCGCGCGCAGACCACGTTTGTCTGTATCGAACTGTCCACGGGCAAACCCAAGCGCATGCCGGCGGAGTTTATCGAAGGTTACGGCCCTGCGTTGCAGCTAACGAACTGACCCGATCCCGGCAGCTCCTACAGGTGGTTATCTTTTCGATTGTGAAACCCAGTAAACTGCCGCACGTTTTTCGTCGAGTGTGTTTTTCATGCAAATTGCTTTGGCACCCATGGAGGGGTTGGTCGACAACATCCTGCGGGACGTGCTGACCCGTGTGGGCGGTATCGATTGGTGCGTGACCGAGTTCATCCGGATCAACGATCAGTTGCTCACGCCTGCCTACTTCCACAAGTTCGGTCCTGAACTGCTGACGGGTGCGCGCACCGCGTCTGGCGTGCCGTTGCGCGTGCAGCTGTTGGGTTCCGATCCGGTGTGCCTGGCGGAAAACGCCGCGCTGGCCTGCGAATTGGGTTCTGAAGTCATCGACCTGAACTTCGGTTGCCCGGCCAAAACCGTCAACAAATCGCGCGGTGGTGCGGTGCTGCTCAAAGAGCCCGAGCTGCTGAACCAGATCGTCGAGCATGTCCGTCGCGCCGTTCCAGCGCACATTCCGGTCACCGCGAAAATGCGTCTGGGCTTCGACAGCCCGGACGGTTCGCTGGTCTGCGCCACCGCCTTGGCCGAAGGCGGCGCGGCACACATCGTGGTGCATGCGCGGACCAAGATGGACGGTTACAAACCGCCGGCACATTGGGAGTGGATACCCCGCGTGCAGGAAGTGGTCAAGGTGCCGGTGTTCGCCAATGGTGATATCTGGAGCGTTGAAGACTGGCGCCGTTGCCGCGAAATCAGTGGCGTGGAAGACATCATGCTCGGCCGCGGGCTGGTGTCGCGTCCGGACCTGGCCCGGCAAATCGCTGCCGCCCGTGCCGGTGAAGAAGTGGTCGAGATGACTTGGGCGGAGCTGTTGCCGCTGATTCAGGACTTCTGGCTGCAGGCCAAGGCGCAGATGACAGCGCGTCAATCGCCGGGTCGCCTGAAGCAGTGGCTGGCCATGCTGACGCGCAATTATCCCGAAGCCGTTGAGTTGTTTACCGAGCTGCGCCGTGAAACCGAACTGGATCAGGTCTCGCGATTGCTGGGTTTGCAGGTGTTGGAAGCAGCTTGAAAAAATTCTGAAAAACTCTCTTGAAAAGCCATCAGCGGTCCTTATTTAAGGATTACGCGATGCCGAATTCGGGTCGCGGAGACAAAAAAACTTGCTGATATGTTTTCGGGAGATTTGAATCATGAGCACTGCATTTTCGATGGCACCACTGTTCCGTTCCTCGGTGGGTTTCGACCGTTTCAACGACCTGTTCGAAACCGCGCTGCGCAACGAGCCAGGCAGCACCTACCCACCTTACAACGTTGAAAAACACGGCGACGACCAATACCGCATCGTCATAGCGGCCGCCGGATTCCAGGAAGAAGACCTGGAGTTGCAAGTGGAAAAAGGTGTGCTGACCATCAGTGGCGGCAAACTTGACGCGAACGAAGAAGTCACTTATCTGTACCAAGGCATCGCACAGCGGGCCTTCAAACTGTCCTTCCGTCTGGCGGACCATATCGAAATCAAGGCCGCCGACCTGAGCAACGGTTTGTTGAGTATCGACCTGTTGCGGGTGGTTCCGGAAGAGGCGAAAGCCAAACGCATCCCGATCAACGGGACACAAAAACCAGCCCTGCAGCACTAAGGCAGGGCAGTGAAAAGGGCGCCAATGGCGCCCTTTTTTTGTGCCTTGTCCCGTCCCGTAGGAGCTGCCGAAGGCTGCGATCTTTTGATCTTTACGCCGGCAATCACAATGCAAGATCAAAAGATCGCAGCCTTCGGCAGCTCCTGCACCGTCCGCGTTATTTAAGAAGCTTCTGGAACGCCTTCACCGGCAGCGGCGAGCTGTGCAAATACCCCTGATAAAAATGGCAGCCCAGCCCCTGCAGGAACTCAAGCTGTTCCGGGGTCTCCACTCCTTCGGCAATCACTTTCAATTCCAGGCTGCGGGCCATGGCGACGATAGCGCGGATGATCTCGGCGTCGTTGGGGTCGGTGGTGGCGTCGCGGATGAATGACTGGTCGATTTTCAGCGTGTCGACCGGCAGTCGCTTGAGGTAGGTCAACGAGGAGTAACCGGTGCCAAAGTCATCCATGGCGAAGCTTACGCCGAGCTTTTTCAGGCGACGCATTTTGCTGATGGTGTCTTCCAGATTCTGGATGACGATGCCTTCGGTGATTTCCAGTTTCAGCAGCGAGCAGGGGAGGCCGTGGCTGACGAGGCTGTGCTCGATGCGCTCGACGAAGTCGTTCTGGCGGAATTGCCGCGGGCTGATGTTCACACAAAGGCTGAAATCCAACGGGTTGATCAGGCCCTTGGCGATCAATTGTTTGAAGGCTGAGCACACTTCGTCGACGATCCAGGTGCCGACCTCCAGAATCAACCCGCTGTCTTCCAGCACCTTGATGAATTCGGTCGGCGATTGTGCGCCGAGCTCCGGATGGCTCCAGCGCACCAGCGCTTCGGCACCGACGATGCGGTTGTTGCGAGCGTCCACCTGAGGCTGGTAATGCACCTCGAACTCACCCCGGGAAAGAGCCAGGCGCAAGTCGGTTTCCATGCGCAGGCGTTCACTGGCGGCCTTTTGCATGGTGTTGTGGTACATCTGCGTGGTGTTGCGCCCTGAATCCTTGGCCCGATAAAGCGCGATGTCGGCGCGCTTGAGCAGGTCGGTCGGGGTCGAGCCGTGATCGGGAATCAGCGCGATGCCGATACTTGGCGTCACTTGCAGGCGTTGACCATCCAGGAACATCGGTTCGGACAACAGTTCACGCAAGGTGTCCGCAAGTTCGCGGACCTGGGCGCTGACTTCATTGCGCGAACCTTCCAGACCGCTGAGCAACACCACGAACTCATCGCCGCCCAGCCGCGCGACGGTGTCTTCCATGCGCACACTGGCTTCAAGGCGGGCGGTGATGATCTTCAGCACCGTGTCGCCCACGGGGTGGCCGAGCGAGTCGTTGATGTGCTTGAAGTGGTCGAGATCGAGAAACATCAGGGCGCCACGCAGGTTGTGGCGTTTGAGCAGGGCGATCTGCTGGCTCAGGCGGTCCATCAACAGTGCGCGGTTGGGCAGGTTGGTCAGCGGGTCGTGGTAGGCCAGGTGACGGATCTGCGCTTCGGCGTTTTTCAGCAGGCTGACGTCCCGCGCGGTCAGCAGCAGGCAAGCGGTTTCGTTGAGCGTGATCGGTTCCACCGAGACTTCGACGGTCAGCAGTTCGCCGCGCTTGTTGCGGCCGAGCATCTCCTGGTGATGCACCCGGCCCTTGACCTGTAGTTCGGCCAACAGCGCCGAGCGTTGTTTTTCTTCGGCCCAGATGCCGACCTGGTACACCGTGCGGCCGACCACCTCATCGGCGCGATAGCCGGTCAGGCGGCAGAAACCATCGTTGACCTCCAGATAGCGCCCGGTGTCGCGTTCGGTAATGGTGATAGCGTCGGGACTGGAGTGGAAAGCCTTGGCGAACTTCTCTTCGCTGGCCTTGAGCGCCGCTTCCGAGCGTTGTTGCTGGGTGATGTCGCGCAAGGTGGTAACGATGCACGGCTGGTCGCCGACGCTGATCTGGCGGCTGGAAATCACGCAGGTCAGCGATTGGCCGTCCTTGTGCTGAACGAGAATGGCGACGTTGTTCAGGCCTTGTTCGCGGATGACTTGTTCGATCCGGCGCAGGCTTTTTGCCGACGCGTCCCACAGGCCGATTTCGTCGGCGCTGCGACCAATCACCTCGGCGGTGTTCCAGCCGAAAGTCTGGGTGAAACTGGAGTTGATTTCGATGAACTGGCCGGTGTCCTGGCGGGTGACGCAAATCGGGTCCGGACTGACCTGGAACAGGGTGGCAAATTTCTCTTCGGAAGCGACCAGCATCTGCTCGCGCTCGACCTGATCGGTAATGTCGAGCAAGGTGCCTGCCATGCGCAACGGCGCGCCGTTATCATCGCGGTAGAGGCGGGCGCGGCTTTCCAGGTAGCGCGAAGTGCCATCTTCCATTTGTACGCGGTAAGTCAATTGATAGTTGCCCGCCGGACCTTCGCGCAGGCTGCGATAGGCATCGCGCATGCTGTCGCGTTCTTCGCCGGGCACGCCTTCGAAAAACTCTTCGAAGGACTCATGGAACGGCTTGGGTTCCAGCCCGTGCAACTGGGCGGCCCGGGCCGAGCCATAGAGCATGCCGCTGGGAATGTGCCAGTCCCAGGTGCCGAGTTGGGCTGAATCCAGCGCCAGATCGAGGCGCTCCTGGCTGTCTTTCAGGGCGAGTTCGGCGGCCTTGCGTTCGGTGGTGTCGAGGAAGGTGCTGAGCAGATAGGGTTGGCCTTCGAGTTCTACTTTTTGCGCGCTGAGGATGCCGTCGTGGATCTGGCCATTGCTGGCGCGGAACTGCACTTCCATGTTGATCAGCTCGCCTTTGGCCTTGGTCGCCTTGACCAGTTTATCGCGTTGTTCCGGGTGCACCCACAGGCCCAGTTCTATCGTGGTGCGGCCAATCGCGTTCTGCACCGGCCAGCCGAACAGGCTTTCGAAATACTGGTTGGCCTCGGTGATCAGGCCGTCTTCCTGGCGGGTCAGAAGTACCATGTTCGGACACAGGTGAAACAGCGTCGCGAAACGTTTTTCCGAGCTGCTCAGTGCCTGTTCACGCTGGCGCTGGTGGGTGATTTCGCGGATCACCCCGATCATGCGCGGCCGACCGTGTTTGTCCGGCAGCAAACTGCCATTGATCTCCAGCCAGTGAAGGCTGCCATCGGGCCAGCGAATGCGGTGGTGCATTGCTTGCTCCAGCGGAGCGCCGGCAATCACGGCATGGAACGCGCGAATGGTTTTGGCCCGGTCTTCAGGCGGCAGCAGGTCGAGGTATTCCAGGTCGGCGGGCAATGGCAGCCGGGGGTCGAAGCCGAACAAGGCCTGCGTACCCCGCGACCAACTGATCTGCCCGCGCTCGATGTCCCAATACCAGGCGCCCAGACGCGCTCCGTTGAGCGCGGCCAGCAACTGCGGCGCGCTTTCCCAGCTTTGCTCGGACCGTTTCGGGTCAAGCGCCTGTATACGCGGCATTGGCGGAATACGGTCAACGGATTTCGGCATTGGCAGGCCTTGGGCTGAATTGGGCGTTAGGCACAGGATTTCGCGGCTCTATAGGATTAGCACAAATTAGCCTTGAGTCCCTGGCAGATCGATTTGTGCATCCAGCAAGGCCATAAAAGCCCGTGCTGCGTTCGACAGCGTCCGTTCGGTGTGCAAGATATAGCCTAGCTGGCGAGTCAGTTGTATGCCCGGCAAAGGTATTCGTGCAACTTGATCGTCGAGCATGGTGCGCGGCAATACGCTCCAGGCCAGGCCGATCGAGACCATCATCTTGATGGTTTCCAGATAATTCGTGCTCATGGCGATATTCGGCGTCAAGCCTTGCGCTTCGAACAGGCGCTGGACGATATGGTGAGTAAAGGTGTTGCCGCCGGGAAACACGGCCGGATGCAGGGCGATGTCTGCCAGGGTTACCGCGCCATTGCTGATCAGCGAATGCTCTGGCGCGACCACGAAATCCAGCGGGTCGTCCCACACCGGCGTGGCCTTGACCAGTGCGTGGGGCTCCGGCGCCAGGGTGATGACGGCAAGCTCGGCGCGACCATGGAGGATTTCTTCGTAGGCCACTTCCGAATCGAGGAACTGAATATCCAGCGCGACTTGTGGGTAACGGCGGGTGAACTCCCTTAATAGGGGGGGCAAACGGTGCAGGCCGATGTGGTGACTGGTGGCCAGGGTCAGGCGACCGCTCACTTCGCCGGTCAGGTTGGTCAGGGCACGGCGGGTGTCGTCCAGCACGTTCAGAATCTGATAGGCCCGCGGCAGCAGGGCGCGACCGGCTTCCGTCAGCCCGACTTCGCGCCCCAGGCGGTCAAACAGGCGCACCTTCAATTGCTGCTCGAGCCCGGCAATCCGCTTGCTGATCGCCGGTTGCGTCAGGTGCAGCCGTTCACCGGCGCCGGAGAAGCTTCCGGTCTCGGCGATGGCAATAAAAGCATTGAGGTTGGCGAGGTCCATTGCTGTATTCCAGTTGGTTATCCAAAGCATAAAAAATATGAATTTGAGTTATTTAATGTAACCCCCTAGGATCGACCTCACAAGCCAAAGGGTTATTGAATTGTTCAAAGCCCAGGGCATAGAAACAAGCTGATGAGGACCGTCTGATGGCCGGCAAAACGCTTTACGACAAGCTTTGGGAATCCCATGAAGTGAAACGGCGCGACGATGGGTCGTCGCTGATCTATATCGACCGCCACATCATCCATGAAGTGACTTCGCCCCAAGCTTTCGAAGGCCTGCGCCTGGCCGGGCGCAAGCCTTGGCGCGTCGACTCGATCATTGCCACTCCGGACCACAACGTACCGACCACTCCGGATCGCAAGGGCGGCATCGAAGCGATTACCGACCAGGTCTCGCGTTTGCAGGTTCAGACCCTTGATGACTACTGCGACGAATATGGCATCACCGAATTCAAAATGAATGACGTGCGTCAGGGCATCGTTCACGTAATCGGTCCGGAGCAGGGTGCTACCTTGCCGGGCATGACCGTGGTCTGCGGCGACTCGCACACCTCGACTCACGGCGCGTTTGGCGCCCTGGCCCACGGCATCGGCACTTCCGAGGTCGAGCACGTGTTCGCCACGCAGTGCCTGGTCGCCAAGAAAATGAAGAACATGCTGGTGTCGGTCGAAGGCAAACTGCCGTTCGGTGTGACCGCCAAGGACATCGTGCTCGCGGTCATCGGCAAGATCGGCACCGCCGGCGGCAATGGCCACGCCATCGAGTTTGCCGGCAGCGCCATTCGCGACTTGTCTATCGAAGGCCGCATGACCATCTGCAACATGTCCATCGAGGCCGGCGCTCGCGTAGGTCTGGTGGCGGCGGATGAAAAAACCGTGGCGTACGTGAAAGGCCGTCCGTTTGCCCCGAAAGGCGCGGAATGGGACCTGGCTGTCGAAGCCTGGAAAGACCTGGTTTCCGACGCTGATGCGGTGTTTGACACCGTCGTCGAACTCGACGCCACTCAGATCAAACCGCAAGTCAGTTGGGGCACTTCGCCCGAGATGGTTCTGGCGGTCGATCAGAACGTGCCGGACCCGGCGAAGGAAATGGACCTGGTCAAACGCGGTTCCATCGAACGCGCCTTGAAGTACATGGGGCTGACCGCCAATCAGGCGATCACCGACATTCAACTGGACCGCGTATTCATTGGCTCCTGCACCAACTCTCGGATCGAAGATCTGCGCGCTGCAGCGGTGATTGCCAAGGGCCGCAAGGTCGCTTCGACCATCAAGCAAGCCATCGTGGTGCCGGGCTCGGGCCTGGTGAAGGCGCAAGCCGAGGCCGAAGGCCTGGACAAGATTTTCCTCGAGGCCGGTTTTGAGTGGCGCGAACCGGGTTGCTCGATGTGCCTGGCGATGAACCCGGATCGTTTGGAGTCGGGCGAACATTGCGCGTCGACGTCCAACCGCAACTTCGAAGGGCGTCAGGGCGCCGGTGGCCGTACGCACCTGGTCAGCCCGGCCATGGCCGCGGCGGCTGCCGTCAACGGTCGTTTCATCGACGTTCGCGAACTGATCTGAGGAACCGCACATGAGAGCTTTTACCCAACACACCGGTTTGGTCGCGCCATTGGATCGTGCCAACGTCGACACCGACCAGATCATTCCGAAGCAGTTTTTGAAGTCGATCAAGCGCACCGGTTTTGGCCCGAACCTGTTTGACGAATGGCGCTACCTGGACGTGGGTTATGCCTATCAGGACAACTCCAAGCGTCCGCTGAACAAGGATTTCGTCCTCAACGCCGAGCGTTACCAGGGCGCCAGCGTATTGTTGGCCCGCGAGAACTTCGGTTGCGGCTCCAGCCGCGAGCACGCGCCATGGGCGCTGGAAGAGTACGGTTTCCGCAGCATCATTGCGCCGAGCTATGCCGACATCTTCTACAACAACAGCTTCAAGAACGGCTTGCTGCCGATCATCTTGAGCGACGCTGAAGTGGATGAACTGTTCCAGCAAGTCGAGGCGAATCCAGGCTATGAATTGAAGATCGACCTGCAAGCCCAGACCGTGACCCGGCCGGACGGCAAGGTCTACAGCTTCGAGCTTGACGAGTTCCGCAAGCACTGCCTGGTCAACGGCCTCGATGACATCGGCCTGACCTTGCAGGACCACGAGGCGATTGCGACGTTCGAAGCCAAGCACCGTGCGAGCCAGCCGTGGTTGTTTCGCGACGCGTGATTGATCCGAAATTGATGTAGGTATGGCTGGCCTCTTCGCGAGCAAGTCGAAGACGGCAGATCAGACAACACAAATATCAGGACATAACTATGACCAGCACCGCCCAACACACTCAGGTTGTACAAAAGCAATTCGGTGAACAGGCCTCGGCCTATCTGAGCAGCGCCGTTCACGCTCAAGGCACCGAATTCGCACTGCTACAAGCCGAAGTGGCCGGGAAGGGCGATGCCCGGGTGCTGGACCTGGGTTGCGGCGCCGGTCATGTGAGTTTCCACGTGGCCTCGCTGGTCAAGGAAGTGGTGGCCTACGACCTCTCGCAGCAAATGCTCGACGTGGTCGCCGCCGCAGCCGTTGATCGGGGTTTGACTAATGTGACCACGGCCCTCGGCGCCGCCGAACGCCTGCCGTTCGCCGATGGTGAGTTCGATTTCGTCTTCAGCCGTTATTCGGCGCACCATTGGAGCGATCTCGGCCTGGCCCTGCGCGAAGTTCGCCGGGTGCTGAAGCCGGGTGGCGTGGCGGCGTTCGTCGACGTGTTGTCACCGGGCAGCCCGTTGTTCGACACTTACCTGCAAAGCGTCGAAGTGCTGCGCGACACCAGCCATGTGCGCGATTATTCCGCGGGTGAATGGTTGCGCCAGGTCAGCGAAGCGGGGTTGCACACTCGCAGCACCACGCGTCAACGCCTGCGTCTGGAGTACAACAGCTGGGTCGAGCGCATGCGCACACCACAAGTGATGCGCGCTGCGATCCGCGAGTTGCAGCAGTCGATGGGCAACGAAGTACGCGAATATTTTGAGATTGAGGCCGATGGTTCGTTCAGTACCGATGTGCTGGTACTGATGGCCGAGCGATAGAATTTTTCCGGGAGCGCCTCAGGGCGCTCCGACTGATGACATGAGGAAAGCATGAGCAAGCAGATTCTGATTCTCCCAGGTGACGGTATTGGCCCGGAAATCATGGCCGAAGCGGTCAAGGTGCTGGAACTGGCCAATGACAAGTACAGCCTGGGCTTCGAACTGAGCCACGACGTGATCGGTGGCGCTGCCATCGACAAGCACGGCGTGCCTCTGGCCGACGAAACCCTGGAGCGAGCCCGTGCAGCCGACGCCGTCTTGCTGGGCGCCGTGGGCGGTCCGAAATGGGACACCATCGAGCGTGACATCCGCCCTGAGCGCGGTCTGCTGAAAATCCGTGCGCAACTGGGCCTGTTCGGCAACCTGCGCCCGGCGATCCTGTACCCGCAACTGGCCGAGGCTTCCAGCCTGAAAGCCGACATCGTTTCCGGTCTGGACATCCTGATCGTTCGCGAACTGACCGGCGGTATCTACTTCGGCACGCCACGCGGCACCCGTACCCTGGAAAACGGCGAGCGTCAGTCCTACGACACGCTGCCCTACAGCGAAAGCGAAATCCGCCGCATCGCCCGTGTCGGTTTCGACATGGCCATGGTGCGTGGCAAGAAGCTGTGCTCGGTGGACAAGGCCAACGTCCTGGCTTCCAGCCAGTTGTGGCGTGAAATCGTCGAGGAAGTGGCCAAGGATTACCCTGAAGTCGAACTGAGCCACATGTACGTCGACAACGCCGCCATGCAGCTGGTGCGTGCGCCAAAGCAGTTCGACGTGATCGTCACCGACAACATGTTCGGCGACATCCTGTCCGACCAGGCGTCGATGCTTACCGGTTCCATCGGCATGCTGCCGTCGGCGTCCCTGGATACCAACAACAAGGGCATGTACGAGCCTTGCCATGGCTCTGCGCCGGACATCGCGGGCAAAGGCATTGCCAACCCGCTGGCGACCATTTTGTCGGTGTCGATGATGTTGCGTTACAGCTTCAACCAGTCGGATGCAGCGGATGCAATCGAGAAAGCCGTGAGCCTGGTGCTGGATCAGGGGCTGCGCACGGGCGACATCTGGTCGACCGGTTGCACTAAAGTCGGTACGCAGGAAATGGGTGACGCAGTAGTCGCCGCGCTGCGGAATCTGTAATCTCTCGGGCCCGCTGCCACTTTCCACTTCGAAAGCAGCGGCCCACTTTTCAAGAAGGTGTAGTTGCGATGAAACGTGTAGGTCTGATCGGTTGGCGCGGTATGGTCGGTTCCGTGCTCATGCAGCGGATGCTGGAAGAGCAGGATTTCGATCTTATCGAGCCGGTGTTTTTCACCACTTCCAATGTCGGTGGCCAAGGCCCGTCCGTGGGCAAGGACATTGCTCCGCTCAAGGACGCTTACAGCATTGAAGAGCTGAAAACCCTCGACGTGATTCTGACCTGCCAGGGTGGCGACTACACCAGCGAAGTCTTCCCGAAGCTGCGCGAAGCCGGCTGGCAGGGTTACTGGATCGACGCCGCTTCCAGCCTGCGCATGCAGGATGACGCGGTGATCGTGCTGGACCCGGTGAACCGCAAGGTCATCGACCAGCAGCTCGATGCGGGCACCAAGAACTACATCGGCGGCAACTGCACCGTCAGCCTGATGCTGATGGGCCTGGGCGGTCTGTTCGAAGCCGGTCTGGTCGAGTGGATGAGCGCCATGACTTATCAGGCAGCCTCCGGTGCCGGCGCGCAGAACATGCGTGAACTGATCAAGCAAATGGGCGCGACCCACGCCGCTGTCGCCGATCAACTGGCCGACCCGGCCAGCGCCATCCTCGACATCGACCGCCGTGTAGCCGAAGCCATGCGCAGCGACGCGTACCCGACCGAAAACTTCGGCGTACCGCTGGCCGGCAGCCTGATCCCGTGGATCGACAAGGAACTGCCGAACGGCCAGAGCCGCGAAGAGTGGAAGGCCCAGGCCGAGACCAACAAGATCCTCGGTCGCTTCAAGAGCCCGATCCCGGTGGATGGCATCTGCGTGCGCATCGGCGCCATGCGCTGCCACAGCCAGGCGTTGACCATCAAGCTGAACAAAGATGTGCCGATCGCCGACATCGAAGGGCTGATCAGCCAGCACAACCCTTGGGTCAAACTGGTGCCGAACAACCGCGACATCAGCATGCAGGAGCTGAGCCCGACGAAGGTCACCGGCACCCTGAATGTTCCGGTTGGCCGTCTGCGCAAGCTGAACATGGGTTCGCAGTTCGTCGGCGCGTTCACCGTTGGCGACCAGCTGCTGTGGGGCGCGGCCGAGCCGCTGCGTCGCATGCTGCGGATTCTGCTTGAGCGTTGATTGATTGAAGTAATCAAAGAACCCGCGCCTTGAAAGAGGTGCGGGTTTTTTTATGGGTGGCCGGCAGAGGTTGATTGGTTGCCTGCACCGGCCTCTTCGCGAGCAAGTCGAAGAGGCCGGAACAGGCGCCGCAAACCTCCACCGAATTGCCTGCACGCCACCCACCCGGTAAAGTGCCGCTCCCCCCGTTTCGCCAGAGGTAGAACCATGAGCCAGTCCTTTGATATTGCCGTGATCGGCGCCACCGGTACTGTCGGCGAAACGCTCGTGCAGATTCTCGAAGAACGCGACTTTCCGGTCGGCAACCTGCACCTGCTGGCCAGCAGTGAATCCGCCGGGCATTCGGTGCCGTTTCGCGGCAAGAACGTGCGGGTGCGGGAAGTGGACGAGTTCGACTTCAGCAAAGTGCAGTTGGTGTTTTTCGCCGCAGGCCCGGCGGTGACCTTGAGTTTTGCCTCGCGCGCCACGGCCGCCGGTTGCTCGTTGATCGATCTGTCGGGCGCCTTGCCGGCCGATCAGGCACCACAAGTGGTGCCGGAAGCCAATGCCCAGGTGTTGGCCGGTCTGAAAAAACCGTTCCAGGTCAGCAGTCCAAGCCCTTCGGCCACCACCTTGGCCGTAGTGCTCGCACCGTTGCTCGGTCTGCTCGACCTGCAGCGCGTCAATGTGACCGCCAGTCTGGCCGTCTCTGCCCAGGGCCGCGAAGCCGTCACTGAACTGGCCCGGCAAACCGCCGAACTGCTCAATGTGCGTCCTCTGGAGCCGACTTTCTTCGATCGGCAGATGGCTTTCAACCTGCTGGCGCAAGTCGGCAAGCCGGATGAACAGGGCCATACGCTGCTGGAAAAACGCCTGGTGCGTGAGCTGCGTCAGGTCATGGCTTTGCCTTTATTAAAGATTTCCGCCACTTGCATTCAAGCCCCGGTGTTTTTTGGCGATAGCTTTAGCGTGACCTTGCAGTCAGCAAGCGCTGTGGACCTGGCGAAAATCAACGAAGCGCTGGAAGACGCGCCGGGGATTGAACTGGTGGAAGCCGGCGATTATCCGACCGCGGTCGGCGACGCAGTGGGGCAGGATGTGGTCTACGTCGGTCGGGTTCGCGCTGGAATCGACGACCCGTCGGAACTTAATTTGTGGCTGACGTCAGATAACGTACGCAAAGGCGCGGCGCTCAATGCTGTGCAGGTGGCTGAATTGTTGATAAAAGACCTGCTGTAAAAGATACTTGGCAGCAATTTGCAGAATGATTCTGGCCGGGCGCCGTGCCTGGCCGGATTGCTGAAGGCGAGTCACCCTGCGGGGCTTTCCGGGGCATGAAAGAAATGATCGCGCGCGACGACCCTTCGCCGCCGCGCGCAATGCCTTACGGCAGCGACTATCAACACCTTCTCGCTGGCCGAGGAATGTTCAGACAAAGGATGAGGCTATGGTTCAAGTTCGCAAACTGGTGTTAGCAATAGCGGCCGCCTCGGCGCTGTCCTCCGGTATGGCGCATGCGCTCGGGCTCGGGGAATTGACCCTGAAATCGTCGCTGAACCAGCCGCTGGTAGCAGAAATCGAGCTGCTCGACGTCAAGGACCTCACCGCTGCTGAAGTGGTACCGAGCCTGGCGTCGCCGGAAGATTTCGCCAAGGCCGGTGTCGATCGCCAGGCGTTTCTCAACGACCTGAGCTTCACCCCGGTGCTTAACGCCAGTGGCAAAAGCGTCCTGCGTGTGACGTCCAGCAAGCCGTTGTCCGAACCGATGGTGAAATTCCTGGTTCAGGTGATGTGGCCCAACGGTCGCCTGTTGCGCGATTACAGCGTGCTGCTCGATCCGTCCAAATTCTCGCCGCAAACCGCTGAAGCGGCTGCGCAACCGGCACCGACCCAGACGGTCACTTCTCCCGTGACCGGCGCCTCCAAGCCGACCCAATACACCACCACGCCGCGCGATACCCTGTGGGAAATCGCCGCGAAGGCGCGTAATGGCGGCTCGGTTCAGCAAACCATGCTGGCCATCCAGGCGCTGAACCCGGATGCCTTCATCAACGGCAACATCAACCTGCTGAAGACCGGTCAGGTCCTGCGCCTGCCGGATCAGACACAGGCCACCAGCGTGCCGCAACCCAAGGCCATTGCTGAAGTCGCCGCGCAGAACACCGCGTGGCGTCAGGGCCGTCGCTATGTCGCTAAGCCTGGAACAGGGCAGCAGCAACTCGACGCGACCAAACGCGCTCGCAGTGAAGGTGCTCCTGCGCAGCCTGCCAGGGACAATTTGAGCCTGGTGTCCGCCGAGTCCGGCAAAGCGGGTAGCAAAGGTGCAGCAGGCGATGCCAAAGCCTTGAGCAACAAGCTGGCCGTGACCCAGGAAAGCCTCGACACGACCCGTCGTGACAACGCTGAACTGAAAAGCCGCATGACCGATCTGCAAAGCCAGCTGGACAAGCTGCAGCGCCTGATCGAGCTGAAGAACAATCAACTGGCCAAATTGCAGGCTGAAGGTGCTGCGGGTGCGCCGGCTGCTGCGACCACGGCGCCGGCCATCTCGGCCGAATTGAGCCCTGCGCCTGTCGAAGGCGCGCCGGCAACGCCAGCGCCTTCGGCTGCGGCCCCTGAAGCAACGCCGGCCCCGGCCGAGACGCCAGCCGAGCCAGCGCCTGCAACATCCGACGACCAGAAGTTCAACGAACTGCTGACCAATCCGTGGTTGCTGGGCATGGTCGGTGGCGGGGCGGTGGTTCTGCTGCTGTTGCTGCTGTTGCTGGCCCGTCGCCGCAAAGCCCAGCAGGAAGCCGAAAAACACCTGCGCATGGCCCGGGCGTTGTCCGAGGAGCAGGAATTCTCTGCTGATCTGGACTTGCCAGAAAGCAGCTTCGAAGGTCTGGAAGTGCCGCCGCCAAGCGTGAAACTCGCGACCGCGCCTGCACCTGCGCCGACCCCGGCTCCAGCGCCAACGCCAGCTCCAGTGATTGAGCCCGTGGTGGTAACGCCGCCGATCGCTGCGCCACTGGTTGCGCCTGCCGCTGATCGCGATGACGACGTGCTGACCAAGGCGCAATCGCACATGGCCGCCGGTCGCCTGAATCAGGCTGCTGCGTTGCTGGAAGAGGGCATCAAACAAGAACCTCAGCGCAGTGACCTGCGTCTGAAGCTGATGGAAGTCTACGGTCAGCAGGGCGATCGCGATGCGTTCGTGGCCCAGGAGCGTCAGCTCGTGGCCAACGGCGAAAACTACGCCCGTGTCGAAGAGCTGAAAAGTCGCTTCCCGGCCATGGCCGTCGTCGTGGCAGGTGGTCTGGCTGCTGCGGCTGTCGCTGCGGAACTGGACGCCCAATACGTTCAGGATCTGTTGAAGGACGAGCCCGAAGAACCGGCACCGGCCCTGGCTGATGACGACTTCGACAGCGCGTTTGATCTGAGTCTGGATGATCTGGAAAACGCTTCTCCGGCGGTGGCTGCACCTGAGCCGACGCCTTCGCCAGAAGCTTTGGCCGAACTGGACGATTTCCCGCTGGACGACGACCTGAGCTTTGAGTCGGTGCTGGCGCAGCAGACTGAAATCAAGGAAAACCTCGACGACCTGTCGGACTTCGATCTGGACATGGACCTCGGTGGGGATGCGTCGCCGGGGATCCTCGCTGAAGACGATTTCCTGTTGAGCCTGGATGATGACGTCAAGGACTTGCCTGCCGCTGAAGTGCCGGCCACTCCCGAGGTAGCGCTGGATGATCTGGAGCTGCCGGCGGATTTCGATCTGTCGCTGGCCGATGAAATGGACGCTCCGGATGCATTCGCGGCTGAACTGGATGACGTCAACGCCGAGCTGGATCGTCTGTCCCAGACCATTGGCGAACCGTCCTTTACGGCAGAAGACGCATTGGCTTCCGCCGCTGACGAGCCGGAATTCGATTTCCTCTCCGGCACCGACGAAGTCGCCACCAAACTTGACCTGGCCCAGGCCTACATCGACATGGGCGACGCCGACGGCGCACGGGACATCCTCAACGAAGTCGTGACCGAGGGTGATGCGGGTCAGAAGAGCGAAGCCAAGGAAATGCTTTCGCGTCTGGCTTGAGTGATCGAAAAAGCGTAAAAAAACGGCAGCCCTTTGAGGCTGCCGTTTTTGTTTCTGGATCACCGCAATACCCCTCTGGGAGCACGCCCGCTCCCAGATTCGATTTTCTTAAGCCAACAAATCCTCATAAAACGCACCAAACGGCCGGGTAGGGTGGGCGATCTGGATTTCCAGAATCCACAGCCCGACATTCGGACACTCCTCAAAATTGCCCAAATCCCCGGCACGGTAAATCGCATGGGGAAAATCACTGACCCGGTGCCCCTTGATCTCCAGGTTCAGCTTCCAGCCCATCGCCGTCGCCTGCCCGTCGGCATAACGGTACAGCTCGAGGCCGGCCACCTGCCGGGTGCGCCAGTAATCGTGAACCTGATCGAACAACGTCTTGGCTGCCGCCGCGCATGCCTTCATCTCGGGATCGTCGCCGACGACAAACGTTGCGCCAGAGTCGCCTTCGTGGCGATCCCAGACTATGCCGAGATCGATAAAGAAAATGTCGTTCTCAGCCAGTACCGGATCGCCTTCAGAGCGTTGCTTGAAGGTTTTCAGGGTGTTTTCGCCAAAACGGATCTTCGAGGGGTGCCAGATGCGGTCCATCCCCAGCTCGTTCAATACGTCAAGGCTCA
Organism: Pseudomonas sp. SJZ080; assembly: GCF_007828295.1. Taxonomy (NCBI): domain Bacteria; kingdom Pseudomonadati; phylum Pseudomonadota; class Gammaproteobacteria; order Pseudomonadales; family Pseudomonadaceae; genus Pseudomonas; species Pseudomonas sp. SJZ080. Next base: position 82,203 of record NZ_VIUK01000020.1, on the reverse strand, counting down.
TGGCCAGCGCCTCGGATTCGCGCATGCCGGGTTTGATGCGTCGGGCCATCTCGTCGATGGCTTCCCACGTCTTGCGTTTGGCATGCAGCATGCCTTCCAGGCTGTAAGCCAGGCCGACGGCTTCTTTGAGGAGTGCAGTCATCATCAGGTCTCGGTGGGTTTCTGTTTTTCGTTGTATAGGTATCTATATAGCGAAGTCTGCATGGGGGCTGCAACGGCACAAACATCACACGCCTCTGGCGTCCCGGTCCGACGGCCTTATAATGCCCGCCTTTGCGTACATCAGCAGGCTGTCACTCCTTGGCAAATATAGATAACCCGGCCGCCGAAATGGCGGCCGACGGCTTTTTCCGCATCGCCTTGGGCGTTGAATACAAAGGCTCGCGCTTTCGCGGCTGGCAGCGTCAGGCGTCCGGTGTGCTCACGGTGCAGGAAACCCTGGAAAAGGCCTTGTCCAAAGTCGCCGACTCACCGGTGTCGCTGCTCTGCGCCGGGCGTACGGACGCGGGCGTGCATGCCTGCGGTCAGGTGGTGCATTTCGACACGCAGGTCGAGCGTTCGATGAAAGCCTGGGTCATGGGCGCCAACATCAACTTGCCCCACGACGTCAGTGTCAGCTGGGCCAAGGTCATGCCGGCGCATTTCCATGCGCGGTTCAAGGCCATCGCCCGGCGTTATCGCTACGTGATCTACAACGATCAGATCCGCCCGGCGCATCTGAACGAAGAAATTACCTGGAATCACCGTCCCCTCGACGTCGAGCGCATGGCCGAGGCCGCGCAATACCTGGTCGGCACCCACGACTTCAGCGCTTTCCGTGCGGGTCAGTGCCAGGCCAAGTCGCCGATCAAGGAACTGCATCACCTGCGCGTCACGCGCCACGGCAAGATGATCGTGCTGGACATTCGCGCCAGCGCCTTCCTGCATCACATGGTGCGCAACATTGCCGGCGTACTGATGACCATTGGCGCCGGCGAGCGTCCGGTGGAGTGGATGAAAGAAGTGCTGGAGAGCCGGGTTCGCCGTTCCGGCGGGGTGACGGCGCATCCGTTCGGCCTGTATCTGGTGCAGGTCGAGTACCGCGACGAGTTCGAATTGCCCGAGCGTTACATTGGTCCACACTTCCTGACCGGTTTCGCCGAACTTGACGGCTGACGCCCTCGAACGCATTTGTTACCATCCGGGACTTTCCCGGATTTGCCCTGAGGTTTTATCGACATGTCAGCCGTTCGCAGCAAGATTTGCGGGATTACCCGCATAGAAGATGCGTTGGCGGCGGTCGAGGCTGGCGCGGATGCGATCGGGTTTGTGTTTTACGCCAAGAGCCCGCGGGCCGTGACGTTCCAGCAGGCGCGCGACATCATCAAGGCGCTGCCGCCGTTCGTGACCACTGTGGGGTTGTTCGTCAACGTCAGCCGCTGCGAGTTGGGAGAGTTGCTCGACGCCGTACCGCTGGACCTGTTGCAGTTCCACGGCGACGAAACCGCTGCCGACTGTGAAGGCTGGCATCGACCGTACATCAAGGCGCTGCGGGTCAAGGCCGGCGACGATATCGCGGCGGCATGCGATGCGTTTCCAAGCGCCAGCGGTATCCTGCTCGACACCTACGTTGAAGGCGTACCCGGCGGAACCGGCGAAGCATTCGACTGGTCTCTGATACCGCAAGGCTTGAGCAAGCCGATCATCCTGGCGGGCGGCTTGACGCCGGATAACGTCGCCGAAGCGATTGCAAGGGTTCGGCCGTATGCCGTAGACGTCAGTGGTGGGGTGGAGGCGAGCAAGGGCATCAAGGATCACGCAAAGATTCAGGCATTCATTAACGCGGTACGCAGCAGCTTGTAGGAGCTGTCGAGTGAAACGAGGCTGCGATCTTTTGACTTTGGTTTTCGACAAGCAAGATCAAAAGATCGCAGCCTCGTTTCACTCGACAGCTCCTACGTCGATGTGACGGCTGGCAGACTGCCGCCGTCCCAAAATGCACTGCGCTGCACAAAGCAGGCACGGCTGAGGATTGATGGGTTGTACGCAGGTCACGCTTCACTGACCCGGCCATCCACCGATCATCGCCACACACATGAATTTAGCTCAAGGGCATACGCGGGGCTGCGAACCAGAGCGTTCGGGCCGCCGGTACTGGAGAAAGAAAGCATGAGCAACTGGTTAGTAGACAAACTGATCCCTTCGATCATGCGTTCCGAGGTCAAGAAGAGCTCGGTGCCTGAAGGTCTGTGGCACAAATGCCCGTCTTGCGAGGCTGTGCTGTATCGTCCGGAGCTGGAAAAGACCCTGGACGTTTGCCCCAAGTGCAACCACCACATGCGTATCGGCGCACGCGCCCGTATCGATATTTTCCTCGACGCCGAAGGCCGCAGCGAGCTGGGTGCGGACCTGGAGCCGGTCGACCGCCTGAAATTCCGTGACGGCAAGAAGTACAAGGACCGTCTGACCGCTGCGCAAAAGCAGACTGGCGAGAAAGACGCGCTGATCTCCATGAGTGGCACGCTGCTGGGTATGCCGGTGGTGGTTTCGGCCTTCGAATTCTCCTTCATGGGCGGTTCCATGGGCGCCATCGTCGGTGAGCGCTTCGTGCGCGCCGCCAACTACGCCCTGGAAAACAAATGCCCGATGATCTGCTTCGCCGCTTCCGGTGGCGCGCGGATGCAGGAAGCCCTGATTTCCCTGATGCAAATGGCCAAGACTTCCGCGGTGCTGGCGCGTCTGCGTGAAGAGGGCATTCCGTTCATCTCCGTGCTGACCGACCCGGTCTACGGCGGCGTTTCCGCCAGCCTGGCGATGCTCGGCGACGTCATCGTCGGCGAGCCGAAAGCCCTGATCGGCTTCGCCGGTCCGCGCGTGATCGAGCAAACCGTTCGCGAAAAACTGCCGGAAGGCTTCCAGCGCAGCGAATTCCTGCTGGAGCATGGTGCGATCGACATGATCATTCACCGTCAGGAACTGCGTCCACGCCTGGGCAACCTGCTGGCGCAACTGACCGGCAAGCCGACGCCGAAATTCGTCGCGGCACCCATCGAGCCGATCGTGGTTCCGCCGGTGCCTGCCAACATATGACTGAGCGTACCCTTGGCGAGTGGCTCGCCTACCTTGAGCAGTTGCACCCTTCGGCCATCGACATGGGCCTTGAGCGCTCGCAACAGGTAGCGTCCCGCATGGGGCTGGGCAAGCCGGCGCCTCGGGTGATCACGGTCACCGGCACCAACGGCAAGGGTTCTACCTGCGCATTCGTGGCTTCGTTGTTGCGGGCGCAGGGTCTGAAAGTCGGTGTCTACAATTCTCCGCACCTGCTGCGTTACAACGAACGGGTGCAGGTCAACGGCGTCGAAGCGACTGACGCCGAGCTGTGCGAAGCCTTCGCTGCGGTAGAGGCGGGTCGTGGCGAGACGTCCCTGACGTATTTCGAGATGGGCACCCTGGCGGCGTTCTGGCTGTTTCAACGGTCAGCGCTGGATGCCGTGGTACTTGAAGTCGGCCTGGGTGGGCGTCTGGACACGGTCAACGTGGTGGATGCCGACATGGCGCTGGTGACCAGCATCGGCGTTGATCACGCCGATTATCTGGGCGATACCCGTGAATCCGTGGCTTTTGAGAAAGCCGGCATCTTCCGCCAGGGCGCGCCTGCGCTCTGTGGTGATCTGAATCCTCCTCAACCTCTGCTGGACAAGGCGCGCGAGCTGGCTTGCCCGTTTTTCCTGCGTGGGCGTGATTTTGATCTCGGCGTGACCGATCACAATTGGCAATGGCGCGGTCTTGACGCTCAAGGGCGAGCAGTCGAGCTGCGGGATTTGCCATTGCTCGATCTGCCGATGGAAAACGCCGCACTGGCGTTGCAAGCCTATCTGCTGCTCGGTTTGCCTTGGGTGGATACGCAAATCATTGATGCCCTGAAAGCCACGAAAGTGGTCGGGCGTCTCGATCGCCGACAGTTCGACTGGCAGGGCAAGCGTCTGAACCTGTTGCTGGATGTGGGGCATAACCCTCATGCGGCCGAGTATCTGGCTCGTCGCCTGGCTGCCCGGCCACCGGTCGGCAAGCGTCTGGCGGTGTTTGGATTGCTGGCGGACAAGGATCTGGATGGTGTTGTTGGCGAATTGAATGCTAGTGTCCAGCACTGGGCTGTTGCACCGCTGAATTCACCGCGGGCGCGACCGGTTGCCGACTTGCACGGGGCGTTGCAGAACCTTGGTGCGTCGGTAGCGTCCTATGACAGTGTGGCTGCCGCCCTGGAAGGGCAGTGCGCACTGGCGACGAGCGACGACGAGATTCTGTTGTTCGGATCATTTTATTGTGTTGCCGAGGCCCTTGAATGGCTGGCCCGGCGCTCCACGGAGGAAGCGGCAAATGGCATTGCTGGATAAGGCCTACAAACAGCGCATGGTCGGCGCCCTGGTGCTGGTGGCACTGGCAGTGATTTTCCTGCCGATGCTGTTTTCCCGCCATGATGAACAGCGTCAGGTCACAGTCGAAGCACCGGCTGCACCGCAAGCGCCTTCGGTGCCGCAGGTTCAGGTTGAGCCGGTGGTCGTGCCCGAGCCTCAAGCCTTGCCGCAAGAACCCGTGCCGAGTGATGACGATATCGCCCAGCAGGAAGAGCCATCGCTGCCGATCGCACCGACGGCGCCCGTCGCGCCTGCGCCTGCCGCGAAACCGGTAACGCCGCCTCCAGCGCCGGCTCCGGTCAACAAGCCAACGACTGCGCCAAGCCAGCCGATCACTGCTGCACCGGGCAAGCCGGATACGACTCAAAGCCGCGTCGACGCCAATGGCCTGTCGGTCAGCTGGTCGGTGCAACTGGCCAGCCTGTCGAGCCGTGCCAGTGCCGAAAGCCTGCAAAAAGACCTGCGCAGTCAGGGCTATAACGCCTATATCCGCACGGCCGACGGTAAAAATCGGGTGTTCGTCGGGCCGCTGATCGAGCGTGCCGAAGCCGATCGTCTGCGCGACTTGTTGGGCCGTCAGAAGAACCTCAAGGGCTTTGTGGTGCGTTTCCAGCCTGAGCGCAATTAAAACTATCGCCCCGATTTGAAATGCACTGACAATCGCAGCTTACCGATAGCCATGGGCTCTGCTAAAATGCGCCGCCTTATCCGTCTGTAGGCTGCACTGTGCCATTTACCTGGGTTGACTGGGCGATCGTTGCAATCGTCGCCATCTCCGCATTGATCAGTCTGAGCCGCGGCTTCGTGAAGGAAGCATTGTCGCTGGTGACCTGGATCATCGCAGGAGTCGTCGCCTGGATGTTCGGTGGTGCATTGTCCGAGTACCTCGCCGGATACATCGAAACGCCATCGGCTCGTGTAATCACGGGCTGTGCCATCATGTTTGTCGCCACGTTAATCGTAGGCGCAATGATCAATTATCTTATCGGCGAGTTGGTACGCGTCACCGGGTTGTCCGGGACCGATCGATTCCTCGGCATGGCCTTCGGCGCCGCGCGTGGCGTGTTGCTGGTGGTCGTGGCGGTCGGGCTGTTGAGCCTGGGGCCGGTACAGCAGGACGGGTGGTGGCAACAGTCGCAGCTCGTGCCAAAATTTCTATTGGTCGCAGACTGGTCCAAAAACCTGATCCTTGGGTGGAGCAGTCAGTGGCTTGCCAGCGGTATCAGCGTACCCGCTGAAATACCGTTCAAGGAGCACCTCTTGCCGACGGCCAAAACGCCTCAGTGAGTTGTGTTCAGTTCAGATCCATTAAGTAGGGGTTGCGTCGCATGTGTGGCATCGTCGGTATCGTCGGTAAGTCGAACGTCAATCAGGCGCTGTATGACGCGCTAACCGTCCTCCAGCACCGCGGCCAGGACGCTGCCGGTATCGTGACCAGCCATGACGGCCGGTTATTCCTGCGCAAGGACAATGGCCTGGTGCGTGACGTGTTCCATCAGCGTCACATGCAGCGCCTGGTCGGCCACATGGGCATTGGCCATGTGCGTTATCCGACCGCGGGCAGCTCGACTTCGGCCGAAGCTCAACCGTTTTACGTCAACTCGCCTTACGGCATTACCCTGGCGCACAACGGTAACCTGACCAACGTTGAGCAGCTGGCCAAGGAGATTTACGAATCTGACCTGCGCCACGTCAACACCAACTCCGATTCGGAAGTACTGCTGAACGTGTTCGCGCACGAGCTGGCCCAGCGCGGCAAGCTGCAGCCGACCGAAGAAGACGTGTTCGCCGCCGTGACCGACGTGCACAACCGTTGCGTGGGTGGTTACGCCGTTGTTGCGATGGTGACCGGCTACGGCATCGTCGGTTTCCGCGACCCGCACGGCATTCGCCCGATCGTCTTCGGCCAGCGTCATACCGACGAAGGCGTCGAGTACATGATCGCCTCCGAAAGCGTGTCCCTGGACGTGCTCGGCTTCACCCTTATTCGCGACCTGGCGCCGGGCGAAGCGGTCTACATCACTGAAGACGGCAAGCTGCATACCCGTCAGTGCGCAACCAACCCGTCCCTGACTCCGTGCATCTTCGAACACGTCTACCTGGCGCGTCCGGACTCGATCATCGATGGCGTCTCGGTTTATAAAGCCCGTCTGCGCATGGGCGAGAAGCTTGCCGAGAAGATCCTGCGCGAGCGTCCGGATCACGACATCGACGTGGTCATCCCGATTCCGGACACCAGCCGCACCGCGGCGCTGGAGCTGGCGAACCACCTGGGCGTCAAGTTCCGCGAAGGCTTCGTGAAGAACCGCTACATCGGCCGGACCTTCATCATGCCGGGCCAGGCCGCACGGAAAAAATCCGTACGCCAGAAGCTCAACGCCATCGAACTGGAATTCCGCGGCAAGAACGTGATGTTGGTGGACGACTCGATCGTTCGCGGCACCACTTGCAAGCAGATCATCCAGATGGCCCGCGAAGCCGGCGCGAAAAACGTCTACTTCTGCTCCGCGGCACCGGCCGTTCGCTACCCGAACGTCTACGGCATCGACATGCCGAGCGCCCATGAGCTGATCGCTCACAATCGTTCGACTCAGGATGTGGCTGATCTGATCGGCGCAGACTGGCTGATCTATCAGGACTTGCCTGACTTGATCGAAGCGGTGGGTGGCGGCAAGATCAAGATCGACAAGTTCGATTGCGCGGTGTTTGATGGCCAGTACGTCACCGGCGACGTCGACGAGGCTTACCTGAACAAGATCGAGCAGGCACGTAACGATGCCTCCAAGGTCAAGACGCAGGCAGTCAGCGCGATCATCGATCTGTACAACAACTGAGTAAACGACCGGCCTGTAGGAGCATGGCTTGCCCGCGAAGCTTTTGGCGTTCCCAAAGGCCCCTTCGCGGGCAAGGCATACTCCTACAGGCCGGTTTCGTATCTATTACCGAGTAGGGCAAGGAGTGACAGCATGAGTCAGGATTGGGATGCCGGTCGGCTGGACAGCGACCTCGAAGGCGTAGCGTTCGATACCCTGGCCGTACGCGCCGGTCAGCACCGTACGCCGGAAGGCGAACACGGTGATCCGATGTTCTTCACTTCCAGCTACGTATTCCGTACCGCCGCCGACGCGGCCGCGCGTTTCGCCGGGGAAGTGCCGGGTAATGTTTACTCGCGCTACACCAACCCGACCGTGCGCGCGTTCGAAGAGCGCATTGCCGCGCTGGAAAGCGCTGAGCAAGCGGTGGCCACCGCCACAGGCATGGCCGCGATCATGGCGGTGGTAATGAGCCTGTGCAGCGCCGGCGACCATGTGCTGGTGTCGCGCAGCGTGTTCGGTTCGACCATCAGCCTGTTCGAGAAGTACTTCAAGCGCTTCGGCATCGAAGTCGATTACGTGCCTCTGGCGGATCTGTCCGGCTGGGATGCGGCGATCAAGGCCAACACCAAATTGCTGTTCGTCGAGTCGCCGTCCAACCCGCTGGCCGAGCTGGTGGATATCGCTGAGCTGGCGAAAATCGCTCACGCCAAAGGCGCGATGCTGGTGGTGGACAACTGCTTCTGCACGCCTGCGTTGCAGCAGCCGCTGAAGATGGGTGCGGACATCGTCGTGCACTCGGCAACAAAGTTCATCGACGGCCAGGGCCGTTGCATGGGCGGTGTTGTCGCCGGTCGTAGCGAGCAGATGAAAGAAGTGGTCGGTTTCCTGCGCACTGCCGGGCCAACCTTGAGCCCGTTCAATGCCTGGATTTTCCTCAAGGGCCTCGAAACCCTGGGCCTGCGCATGAAGGCGCATTGTGCCAACGCGCAGCAACTGGCCGAGTGGCTGGAGCAGCAGGACGGTATCGAGAAAGTCCATTACGCCGGCCTGAAAAGCCACCCGCAGCACGAGTTGGCCCAGCGTCAGCAGAAAGGCTTCGGCGCCGTGGTGAGTTTCGAGGTCAAGGGTGGCAAAGAGGGCGCATGGCGCTTTATCGATGCGACCCGGTTGATTTCGATCACCGCCAACCTCGGTGACAGTAAAACCACCATCACCCACCCGAGCACCACCTCTCACGGCCGTCTGGCGCCACAGGAACGTGAGGCGGCGGGTATTCGTGACAGCCTGATCCGCATTGCGGTCGGTCTGGAAGACGTGGCCGACCTGCAGGCCGATCTGGCGCGCGGGTTGGCTGCCTTGTGATCGAGTTGTCCATCCCGACAACCGGTTCCAATGGCCGCGTTGCACTGGTAACCGGTGCTGCGCGGGGCATCGGTCTGGGGATCGCAGCCTGGCTGATCAGCGAAGGCTGGCAGGTGGTGTTGACGGACCTGGACCGTGTGCGTGGTTCGAAAGTGGCGAAGGTGCTGGGTGAGAACGCCTGGTTCATCGCCATGGACGTCTCGAATGAGGGGCAGGTCGCGCTGGGCGTTGCCGAAGTGCTGGGGCAGTTCGGGCGTCTGGATGCATTGGTGTGCAACGCGGCAGTGGCCGATCCGCACAACATCACCCTGGAAAGCCTTGATCTGGCTTACTGGAATCGGGTGCTGGCGGTGAATCTCAGCGGGCCGATGTTATTGGCCAAGCACTGTGCGCCGTACCTGCGTGCTCACAGCGGGGCAATCGTCAATCTGGCCTCGACCCGTGCCGGGCAGTCAGAACCCGACACAGAGGCTTACGCGGCGAGCAAGGGCGGGCTGCTGGCCCTGACTCACGCGTTGGCGATCAGCCTGGGTCCGGAAATTCGCGTCAATGCCGTCAGTCCTGGCTGGATCGATGCGCGGGATCCTTCCGTGCGGCGTGCCGAGCCACTCACCGAAGCCGACCATGCGCAGCATCCGGCGGGCAGGGTAGGGACGGTCGAGGACGTGGCGGCGATGGTTGCCTGGCTGCTGTCGAAGAATGCGGGTTTCGTCACGGGCCAGGAGTTTGTGGTCGATGGCGGCATGACCAAGAAGATGATTTACAGCGAGTAATTCGGACAGGGGCGATTTCTTCAGCATTTATGTTGAATGTACCGCCGCTTTCGCGAGCAAGCCCGCCCCCACAGTAGATCTCGGGCTGCCTGGAGAAATGCGGTCTACTGTGGGAGCGGGCTTGCTCGCGAAGGCGGTCTCACTGTTGCCAGCGTCGCCCCGAATGACACGATTTTGTCTTTTTCAGAAAAACTTCAAGCAGGCTATTGACTTAGCTTCGTTAGGTGCGTAAATTTCGCGGCCTCAGAGAAGCAAAGGGTGATTAGCTCAGCTGGGAGAGCGTCTGCCTTACAAGCAGAATGTCGGCGGTTCGATCCCGTCATCACCCACCACTTCTTGAGAGTCTTGCGAAAGCAAGATGGAAGCTGAAAAGCCTCCACCGACGCGCAGCGGTAGTTCAGTCGGTTAGAATACCGGCCTGTCACGCCGGGGGTCGCGGGTTCGAGTCCCGTCCGCTGCGCCATATTTTCCGAGTCAGGTTTATCCCTGATTCGAGATTGAAAGAGAGATTGAAAAGTCTCGAAACTTCAATCAGACGAGTTAGGACGCAAGTCCAAAGCGATACGCAGCGGTAGTTCAGTCGGTTAGAATACCGGCCTGTCACGCCGGGGGTCGCGGGTTCGAGTCCCGTCCGCTGCGCCATATCTGCCTCAAGGCCCGCTGAACGCCTTGGAGCTACGAAGAAAGCCACTGGTTTATCTTCGCGTCGATAGCAAAGACCCTGGTCGAAAGACCGGGGTTTTTTGTGTCTGAAATTTGGCTTTTATGCCACTCCAGTCTTTCCAGGACCAACTTTCTGCCCGTGCGATGCATAAAGGACTTGGTTCACAGCGCTGACATTAATTAGAATCACTCTCATTTACGATAACTCCTGGCACAGGGCTTCTTGAAATGAGTGATGCAGCGCTGCCGAAGGAGCAAACCCTTCACGACCTGTACCGCGATCACCGTGGCTGGCTTGAAAGCTGGTTGAGAAGACGTATGGGCAACGGCTGTGATGCGGCGGACCTGAGCCAGGATACGTTCCTGCGTTTGCTGGCCAGCTCCCAGCGGATCGCCGACTTGAAAGAGCCCCGTGCCTATCTGCTGACCGTGGGAAAACGCCTGCTGAGCAATTTCTATCAGCGTCGCAGTCTGGAGCAGGCTTACCTGGCCGCATTGGCGTCGATGCCCGAAGCGTGCGCGCCATCACCGGAACAGCGCTGGCTGCTGCTGGAAACCCTGCAAGCGCTGGATGAGCTGCTCGATGGACTGCCGAGGGCCGTGCGACGGGCGTTTCTCTGGAGTCAGCTCGAAGGCTTGAATTACCAGCAAATTGCCGAGCGCCTGGAAGTGTCCGAGCGCACGATCAAGCGCTACATGGCGCAAGCCTACGAGCACTGCCTGTTGGTGGACCTGTGAACAGTCAAACGTCCGATGCCCGTCAGGCTGTCCGTGCTGCGGCGCAGTGGCTTGCGTTGCTGGAATCTGGCGGTGCCAATGAGCAGGATCGAGTGAATTTACAGCGTTGGCTTGATACTTGTGCCACTCACCAGCATGCCTGGCAGAAGGCGCAAGCCTTGCGTCAGCGTTTCGCCGATCTGCCTTCAGGGTTGGCGTTGAGCAGTCTGGATCGTCCTGATCCGGGGCGGCGCGTGGTGCTCAAGCGCGCATTGGGCGCCGTGGCGTTGGTGCCGACGGCCTGGCTGATCAGCCGACAATTACCGCTGGATGCCTGGCGTGCCGACCTGCACACCGCCACTGGCGAGCGCAAAAAAGTGCAGCTCACCGATGGCAGTTCCTTGCAACTCAACACCGCCAGCGCCGTCGATGTGGATATGCAGAACCGCCGGGTGAAATTGATCGAGGGCGAACTGTCGCTGAAGGTGACGGGTACAACGCCGCTGACGATTCAGACTAAATTCGGAAATGTCATCGTCAGTCAAAGCGAAGTCTGCGTTCGCCAGCACGCGCAAGGCTGTCGAGTGTCGGTGTTCAATGGCTCTGTACAGTTGCAGCCCTTGCAGGGGCCAGTGCTGGCGGTGCGCGGCGGTCAGCAGGTCAGCCTTCAAGCGGTGGGTGCCGGAGCGATCACGCCATTCGATGCGCTTGCTCCCGGTTGGCGCGAAGGTGTGCTGATGGCGAAGAACCAGCCGCTGGGCGATTTCCTGCGCGAGCTCGGCACTTACCGAGCGGGCGTTCTGCGCTGGGAGCCGGAGCTGGAAACATTGCACGTCACCGGCAGTTTCCTGCTGGACGACACTGATCGCGTCCTCGCGCTGCTCGCGGCCAGTCTGCCGCTGGAGGTGCATTCCCGAACCCGTTACTGGGTCACGTTGCTGCCGCGCAAAAATAGTGTGTGAAGCCTGTCCCCTTTTTTTGGCTCGCTTGTCATTCAAGGCATGTGAACGAATCAAGAGAGCCATTTCAATGTCTGCAACCTGCCATCCACGCCCGGCTTCTTTGCGCCTGCGTCCGTTGTTGCACCTGAGCCTGCTGTTGGGCCTGAGTGCCAATCCATTGTTCATGAACGCAAGCTGGGCCGAAGACAGTGCCCGGCGCAGTTATCAGGTGCCTGCCGGCAGCCTGAGCGATGCGCTGACCCGTTTTGCCGGGTTGGCTGGTGTCAATCTCTCGGTAGACCCGGCGTTGGTGAGCGGTCGCAACAGCGCCGGTCTGTCCGGTGAATTCGCCGTGGAGGAGGGCTTTGCCCGGCTGTTGCAGGGTTCCGGTCTGCAACTGCAGCCAGTGGGCGAACAGGCTTACATCCTGACTCCAACACCAGAAGGCAGCAGCCTGCAACTGGCCTCCACCTCGATTCTCGGTGCCACCGGCGGGGCGGACGGCGAGGTGTATGCCGGTGGTCAGGTCGCGCGCCGCGGTTCGCAAGGCTTGCTGGGGTCGAAAGACTTCATGGAAACGCCGTTCAGCATGACCACCTACACCAGCGAGGCGGTCAAGAACCTGCAGGCGCGTACCCTGGGCGAGTTGATCGCCAGTGATCCTTCGGTTCGCGCCACCAACCCGGCGGGTGGGCGTTATGAGCAGTTCACCATTCGCGGGTTCAGCCTGTTCAACAGTGATGTAGCTTACAACGGGCTCTACGGCGTCCTGCCGACCTATACGATCGACATGGAAATGGCCGACCGCGTCGACATTCTCAAAGGCCCGAGCCAGCTCATCAACGGCATCTCGCCGCGAGGTGCCGTGGGGGGCGGGATCAACGTGGTGCCCAAGCGCGCGACCGACAAGCCGATCACTTCGTTTACCGGCAACTACGCGTCCGACAGCCAGACCGGCGGTGCCGTGGATATCGGTCGACGCTTCGGTGAAGACAACAAGTTCGGGATTCGTTTCAACGGTGTGAAGCAGTCCGGCGACACCGAATGGGATCACCAGAATGTCGACCGCGAGATGGCCGTGCTGGGCCTGGATTTTCGCGGTGAACGCCTGCGGCTCTCGACCGACCTCGGGCGCACCGAGCGTGATACCGACGCGCCGCAAGAGCGCGTGCAGGTTGGCGCCAATGCGCAGGTTCCGCATGCCAGCGATGTACGTCACAACTACGCGCAACCCTGGAGCAAGGCGAGTACCAACGACACGTTCGGCACGGTGAACGGCGAATTCGATGTCAGCGATAACGTCATGTTGTACGGCGGTGTGGGCGCGCGCGAAAGCAGTCATGACTTCCTTCGTCATGCCGTTTCGGTCACCAACAACCGGGGCGACTTCGTTGTTCAACCCCGTGACTTCACCCGTGACGAAAGTGTCCGGACGGCTACCGCCGGGGTGCGCAACTGGTTCCACACCGGCCCCGTGAGCCATGAGGTCAACCTGGCCGCCAGCTATTTCTACATGGACTTCGAAAATGGCGGCGCCCGTTATGCCAATGGCAACAGCAACCTCTACAACCCCCTGGAAACACGTACGCCAGTCAGGCCCACTCGACTCGATTCGAAGGTCTACACCGAGAACCGCTCCACCGGTGTGGCGTTGTCCGACACCCTGGGTTTCTTCGAGGACCGGCTGCTGCTGACCCTCGGCGCCCGCTGGCAGCGCGTGAAGGTTGACGACTGGACCGATAACGTCAGAGGCGACACCGCCTACGACGAGGAAAAGGTCTCGCCGTCGGGCGGCATCCTGTTCAAGGCGACCGACAAGCTGTCGCTGTATGCCAACTACATGGAAGGCCTGAGCCAGGGCAAGATCGCCCCGTCGACCTCGATCAACGAGGACGAAATCTTCCCGCCGTTCGTCAGTCGCCAGGTCGAGGTCGGCGCCAAGTACGACGCGGGTCAGTTCGCGGTGACCGCCGCAGTGTTCCGGATCAAGCAGCCGGCCTACGAGACCAACGCCACGACTCGCGTATTCGGCCCCAATGGCAAACGTCAGAACGACGGTGTGGAACTGAGTGTGTTTGGTGAGCCGCTCAAAGGTTTCCGCTTGCTCGGCGGTGTCATGTACATCGACAGCGAGTTGACCAACACCACCAATGGCACCTTTGACGGCAATCGCGCGCCGGCCACGCCCAAGTACAACGTCAACCTGGGCGCCGAGTGGGACGTGCCGACCGTACAGGGCTTGACCCTGACCAGCCGCGGCATCTATTCCAGCTCGCAGTTCCTGGACCAGTCCAACAACAAGGAAATCGATTCGTGGGAGCGTTTCGACGTGGGTGCACGCTATGCGTTCAAGGTCGAGGACAAGAACATCACCCTGCGCGCCAATGTCGAGAACGTGGCGGACAAGCGCTATTGGAGTTCGGCCGGGGCCTCGGATGACAGCGAGCCTGGGTTGACGCTGTCGACGCCGCGCACTTACCTGCTTTCGGCTACCGTCGACTTTTAAATCGATGTGCCCGAGCTGACGCCATCGCGAGCAAGTCGGATCGCCGCACCGCCGCTCCCACATTTGATCTCTGTTGGCCACGAATTTTGTGAACGACACAGATCCAGTGTGGGAGCGGCGGTGCGGCGATCCGACTTGCTCGCGATGGCGGCATCAGCAACACCGCCAGGTTCAGCCTTGCAAATACACCGCATGCGTATGCGTGTACTCATACAACCCATGCTTGCCATCCGCCCCACCAATCCCGGATTTACGCACCCCGGCATGGAAGCCCTGCATGGCTTCAAAGTTCTCGCGATTCACGTAGGTTTCACCAAAATCCAGTTCGCGCATCGCGTGCATCGTTTTGCTCAGGTCGCGGGTGTAGATCGACGAAGTCAGGCCGTATTCACAGTCGTTGGCCAGGGCGATGGCTTCGTCGAGGTCATCGATGATCTGAATCGGCAGCACCGGGCCGAAAATCTCTTCGCGCATAATTTCCATGTCGGCCCGGCAGCCGGCCAGCACGGTGGGCTGGAAGTGGAAACCACTCGGCAGATCGGCAATCTGCCCGCCGCTGATCAAATTCGCCCCCTGACTCAACGCCGTGCGGACTTTACGGTTGACGCTGTCCAGGCCCTGGCGGTTGATCAGTGGTCCCATCTCGATATCGGGTTGGGCAATCGGGTCGCCGAAGCGGGTAGCGCTCATGGCCGCCGCGATACGTTCGATAAACTGGTCGGCAACCTTGCGCTCGACATACACCCGTTCGGCGCAGTTGCACACCTGACCGCTGTTGATAATCCGCGAATTGCGGATGGCCTTCACCGCCAGGTCCAGGTCGGCATCCGCCAACACAATCGCCGGCGCCTTGCCGCCCAGTTCCAGATTGAGTTTGGTGATGTTCGGCGCGGCGGCGGCCATGATGCGCGAGCCGGTATCCACGCTGCCGGTGAAGCTGATCATGTCCACGCCCTTGTGCGCGCTGAGCGCCGCGCCGACTCGGCCATCGCCGCAGACCACATTGAACACGCCGGGCGGCAGATCGGTTTCCGCTACCAGTCGGGCAAATTCGAAGCAGTTGTTCGGGGTTTCTTCGCTGGGCTTGATCACGATCGTGTTGCCGGTCAGCAGCGCCGGCGCCATCTTGCGGGCGATGAGGAAGAACGGGAAATTCCACGGCAGAATCCCGGCCACCACCCCCAGTGGTTTTCGGAACAGAAAGATGTTTTCGTTCTGGCGGTCACTGGTGATGATTTCGCCTTCGATGCGCCTTGCCCATTCGGCCATGTAGTCGAGGTAATCGGCGGTGAAGTTGACTTCGACCTCCGCCAGGCCACTGATCTTGCCTTGTTCCAGAGTGATGGTGCGCGCCAGGTGCGCGACGTTTTCCCGCAGCTTGGCGGCGATGCGACGCAAATGCCCGGCGCGTTCAATCGCCGGTTTGCGTGACCAGTCTTTTTGCGCGCCGCGGGCGGCGGCAAGGGCACGATCAACGTCTTCGGCAGTCGAGGCCGGGACTTTTGACAGCACGGCGCCGGTGGCCGGGTTGATCACGTCGATATGAGCGGCGCTGGCCACAAACTGGCCATTGATGAAGTTTTCGTAAACAGGCATGGACGACTCCTTGATCAGTAAGTTCGCGATGGCGCTTGGGCGGTGGCCGGTGTGCGATAACGCGCAAGGGTGTTTACGGCGCTCTGACGCAACAGGCTGATATCGATGGCCACCGCTATGAACTGACAACCCCAACTCTGATAGCGGCGCGCGTCTTCTTCGTTCGGCGCCAGAATGCCGCAGGCCTTGCCGGCCGCGAGCGTTGCGTTGACCGCGTGTTGAATTCGTTCCTGGACTTGCGGGTGACCGGGATTGCCGGCATGACCCAGTCCGATGGACAGATCCGCCGGGCCGATAAACACCGCATCGACGCCTTCGACGGCCGCGATCGCTTCGACGTTTTCAACACCCGTGCGCGATTCCACCTGAACGATCAGGCACAGTTGCTCATGGGCGGTGTTCAGGTAATCCGGCACGCCATCCCAACGCGTAGCTCGGGTCAGGCCGCCACCGACGCCACGAATACCGTGCGGCGGATAACGCATGGCGCGCACCAGGGCCGCCGCCTGCTCGGCGGTTTCGACCATCGGGATCATCAGCGTCTGCGCGCCGATATCCAGCAATTGCTTGATCAGGTTGGCGTCGCCCGTCACCGCACGCACCACCGGCGCGGTGGCGTAGGGCGCCACCGCCTGCAGTTGCGCGAGTACGCCGGGCACGGTGTTCGGCGCGTGTTCACCGTCGATCAGCATCCAGTCGTAACCGGTGGTGGCGACGATCTCGGCGGCGTAGCCCGTGGCGAAACCGGCCCAGATGCCGTATTGGGTCGCCGGGTTTTTCAGGGCAGCCTTGAAAGCGTTGTGAGGCATGTTCATGACGGTGTCCTTTCTCAGCGGTTGTACGGCCGATGCAGTTGGCATTCCGGGTTGAGCGTCACGCCGAAGCCCGGTTGATCGAGTGCCGACAGGCGCATGCGGCCGTTCACCGGTACGGGTTCACCGAGCAATTGCGGATGGAACATCGGCACCACTTCGTCAGCCTTCGGCGCCATCATCAGGAACTCGGCAAACGGGCTGTTATGCCGGGTGGCGACGAAGTGATAGCTGTAAACCGACGAGCCGTGAGGAATGACCAGCGCGTTGTGAGCGTCGGCCAGGGCGGAAATTTTCACCAGTTCAGTGATCCCGCCGCACCAGCCGACATCCGGCTGGATGATGTCGCAGCAACCCATCTCCAGCAGCATGCGAAAGCCCCAGCGCGTGGCTTCGTGTTCGCCTGTGGTCACCAGCATGCCTTTGGGCACGTTGTTGCGCAGTGCGGCGTAGCCCCAGTAATCGTCCGGCGGCAGGGCTTCTTCAATCCACTTCAAGCCATATTCGTGGGCGCCGACTGCGAGTTTGGTGGCGTAGTTGAGGTCCAGGCTCATCCAGCAATCGAGCATCAGCCAGAAGTCCGGGCCGACCCGTTCGCGCATGGTTGCCAGTTCTTCGAGGTTCTTGCGCAGGCCTTCCTCGCCTTCCGCCGGGCCGTGGTGCAACGGCATCTTGCCGCCGATGAAACCCATTTTCTGCGCCAGGTCGGGGCGAGCGCCGGTGGCGTAGAACTGCAACTCATCGCGTACCGCGCCGCCGAGCAATTGGTGCACCGGCTCCTGGCGGATCTTGCCGAGCAGGTCCCAAAGCGCCAAGTCAACGCCGGAGAGAGTGTTGATAACGATGCCTTTGCGCCCGTAATACAGAGTCGACTGGTACATCTGGTCCCAGATTTTCTCGATGTCGGTGACCCGTGCGCCTTCGAGGAAACGCGCCAGGTGTTTCTCGACGATGTAGGCAGCAGGCTCGCCGCCCGTGGTCACGGCAAAACCGACAGTGCCGTCGCTGGCTTCGATCTCCACCACCAGCGTGCCGAGTACGTTGATGCCGAAGGTGCGGCGGCTCTGGCGGTACTCCGGGTATTTGCTCATCGGCGTGGCAATGTGATCGTCGATCCAGTGGCCGTCCGCCTGATCGTGATAATCCGCGCCACCGCCTCTCAATGTAAAAGCGCGGACGTGTTTGATGGTTGGAATGCCCATGGTGTGACTCCTCAGGTTTAAACGGTGGCCGGTTTGTTCGAAGCTTTATGGCCGGGCGAACGCACGCCCAGCACCAGCAACGCGGCGATGACGGTGGTGCCGGCCAGCACGTACAAACCTGCGGCCGGTGAATGGAAGGCGCCTTCGGCCCAGTTTTTCAGCACCGGGGCGATGAAGCCGCCGAGGGCGCCGAACGAGTTGATCAGGGCGATACCGGCCGCCGCGGCACTGCCGGCGAGGTAACTGGAAGGGAAGGTCCAGAACACCGGTTGCACAGCGATGAAGCCGGAAGCGGCGAAGCACAGGGCGACGATGCCGAGGAACGGACTGCTGAAGGTCACCGAGCAGGCGATCCCGGCGGCGGCCATCAACAAGGTCAGACAGGCGATGCGACGACGTTCGCCCGTGCGGTCGCTGTAACCGGGAATCAAGTAAGCGGCCACCAATGCACAGATCCATGGGATCGCCGTGACCAGCCCGACCATCAGCCCGACTTTGGTGCCCAGCAACCCGCTGACCTGAGTTGGCAGGTAAAACACCACGCCATAAACGCTGGCCTGAATCAGCAGATAAATCAGGCACAGGTACAGCACCGAGGGTTGGCACAGCACATTGAGCAGGCTGCGACCGTGGT
Source organism: Pseudomonas sp. SJZ080 (assembly GCF_007828295.1). Lineage (NCBI taxonomy): Bacteria > Pseudomonadati > Pseudomonadota > Gammaproteobacteria > Pseudomonadales > Pseudomonadaceae > Pseudomonas > Pseudomonas sp. SJZ080. Next base: position 63,787 of record NZ_VIUK01000020.1, on the reverse strand, counting down.
TCTGTTTGTGGCTGTCTTCCTGATCGAGCAAGGTCTGCACTTGCTGGCGCTCCTCGACGGTCAGCCACTTGGCGTCGGCCGGGCGATTGTCCAGGTACCAGTAGGCCCAGACGCCCACCGCCGTGGCCATCAAGCCTTCAACGGCAAACAACCACTGCCAGCCGTGGACGCCGGCAAAACCATCCAGCTCAAGCAACAGGCCGGACAGCGGGCTGCCAAAGATGAACGCCAGCGGCGCGCCGAAATAGAAGAAACCCATGGCCTTGCCGCGTACCGCGTTGGGGAACCAGTAGGTGAGGTAAAGGATGACGCCGGGGAAGAAACCGGCTTCGGCCACGCCCAGCAAGAAGCGCAGGACGTAGAAGCTGGTTTCGGTGTGGGCGAAGACCATCGCGGCGGAGACCAGGCCCCAGGTGACCATGATCCGGCACATCCACAGACGGGCGCCGACGCGGTGCAGAATCAGATTGCTTGGCACTTCCAGCAGCGCGTAACCGACGAAGAACACCCCGGCACCGAAGGCGAACGCGGCATCGCTGATATGGGTGTCGGCTTGAAAGGCTTGCTTGGCGAACCCGACGTTGGCGCGGTCGAGGAAGGCCATGATGTACATCAGCAGGAGAAACGGGAGCAGCCGCCAGGAAATTTTGGCGAGCAGAGGCGCGGGTAAAGTCTTCATCGCAGTTTTCCTTTGGTAGGGCATTTGTTCTTATGGGGAAGACTGTACGGTTGCGGATCGATGCGTTACAAATCGAATCTAGCTAACAACTGATACCTTCCGGGTATCGATAAAAAAGGCTTCTCATGACTACGCCAACCGTTTCCCGCAGCCTGCTCAACCGTTTGCGCTACAAACATCTGCACATGCTGGTGGCGCTCAGTAGCAGTCTGAACCTGCACCGTGCCTCGCAAAACCTCAACATGTCGCAGCCGGCCGCCACCCGCATGCTGCATGAGATTGAAGACATGTTCGGCTGCGACCTGTTCGAGCGCCTGCCACGCGGGATGCGGCCGACGGCATTGGGCGCCGAGTTGATTCGCTTCGCCGAGTCAGCCATCAGCGGCCTCGATCGCTGCGCCGAAGACCTGATCGCACGGCAGCAGGGCGGCTATGGCTATCTCTCCATCGGCACGATCATGGGCGCCGCGCCGGATCTGGTGATGGATTCGATTGCCGAGATCAAGGCGCTCAATCCGCAACTGCGAATCCGCATCATGGGCGACACGAGCGATCAGGTGATCCAGTTGCTGGAGCAGGGCCGTATCGACCTCGCCATCGCTCGACGCAATGCCGCCACTGACAGCGAGCACTACACGTTCGAGCAATTGGGCAATGAACGATTGCTGGTGGTGGTGCACGCCGGCCATCCACTGGCCAAACGCAAAAAACTCGAGCTGTCGGAACTGGTCAGCGGCTGGCCGTGGATTCTGCAACCGGAGACCAGTCCGGCGCGCATCGGTCTGGATCAGGCTTTGCAGAGCCTGGCCTTGCCGACACCTGCCGACATCATCGAGTGCAGCTCGGTGTATTCCATGCAGCAGCTCATCCAGCTGACCGACGCAATCATGGTGCTGTCGGAAACCGCGTTGCGCGACTACCTGAAAATGGGGCTGGTGGTGGCGCTGCCGGTAGAGCTGGATGTGCAACTGGCGCCGTTCGGGCTGCTGTTGCGCAAGGGCGAACACATCAGTCGGGAGTTGGGTTTGTTCATAGATTTGCTGCGCCGCAAAGCAGCGGTTTTTTGATTGTTTGGCCCACGCAATCGGCTCTGACACACCCCTTGCAGGAGCCGGCTTGCTGGCGATAGCGCTGCGCCTGCCAAACTGTTTGTTGACTGCATAGGCGTCATCGCCAGCAAGCCGGCACCTACAAGTCCGTCAATAGCCGAGCTTATCCCGCAACCCGTAATACCACGCCCCCAACGCCGCAAACGGGGTCCGCAGCAGTTGGCCGCCGGGGAATGGATAGTGCGGCAAGCCAGCAAACGCATCAAAACGCTCGGCTTGACCGCGCAACGCCTCGGCCAGCACCTTGCCCGCCAGATGCGTGTACGTCACACCGTGACCGCTGCAACCCTGGGAATAGTAGATGTTGTCGCCCAGGCGCCCGACCTGAGGAAGTCGCGACAGGGTCAGCAGGAAATTGCCGGTCCACGCGTAGTCGATTTTCACGTCTTTGAGTTGCGGGAACGCCTTGAGCATCTTCGGCCGGATGATCGCCTCGATGTTCGCCGGATCCCGCGCGCCGTACACCACGCCGCCACCGAAAATCAGGCGTTTGTCACCGCTCAGGCGATAGTAGTCGAGCAGGTAATTGCAGTCCTCGACGCAATAATCCTGTGGCAGCAGGCTTTTCGCCAATTCATCGTTCAAGGGTTCGGTGGTGATTACCTGAGTGCCGCAAGGCATCGACTTGGCCGCAAGCTCTGGCACCAGATTGCCGAGATAAGCGTTGCCCGCCACGATGATGAACTTGGCCCTGACCTTGCCCTGAGGGGTATGCACCACCGGGTTCGCGCCGCGCTCGATGCGCACCGCCGGCGATTGCTCATAAATAGTGCCGCCCAATGACTCGACTGCCGCCGCTTCGCCGAGCGCCAGGTTCAGCGGATGAATCTGCCCGCCGCTCATGTCGAGCATGCCGCCGATGTATTGATCGCAGTTCACCACTTCACGAATGCGTTTCTGATCCATCAGCTCAAGTTGCGTGTGACCGAAACGCTCCCACAGGCGCTTCTGCGATTCCAGATGGCCCATCTGCTTGGCGGTGATCGCGGCGAACACGCCACCGTCCTTCAGGTCGCACTGAATATTATATTTGGCGACCCGCTCACGAATGATCCGCCCGCCCTCGAACGCCATCTGCCCAAGCAACTGTGCCTGCTTGGGGCCAACGGTGCGTTCGATCACATCGATGTCGCGGCTGTAGCTGTTAACAATCTGGCCGCCGTTGCGACCCGAAGCGCCGAAGCCGACCTTGGCGGCTTCCAGCACCGTGACCTTGAAACCGTTCTCCAGCAGAAACAGGGCAGAGGACAGACCGGTATAACCGGCACCGATCACACAGACATCAGTCTCTACGTCACCCTGCAAGGCCGGGCGCGGCGGAACCGCATTGGCCGATGCGGCGTAATAGGACTCTGGGTAGGGAGTGTTCGCCATCCTGCAGCCTCTGTTTAATATATTTTACGAGTGCGCCGATCCTACCCGAGTTAAAAATCGACCGCCAGCCACCGCAAAATCTTCTTTGCAGCGGCGAAATTAAATATTTTGCATATTCATAGGGTTAGCTCGAAAAAAGGTGTTGACACCCCTCCGGAATTCCGTAGAATGCCGCCTCACAGCAGGCACGTAGCTCAGTTGGTTAGAGCACCACCTTGACATGGTGGGGGTCGTTGGTTCGAGTCCAATCGCGCCTACCAAACAAAATCCGCTCTGCTGGGCGGTCTGGAAGGGCTCACCGAAAGGTGAGCCCTTTTTTGTTGCTTGCGATTTGGGCGTCCTCCGGAACGGGATACGATTTCATAGATGATGGCAGTTTGGCATTGCCCGGATTTACGGGTATCGTAGCGCCCAATCTTTTACAAGCAATGGACGGCGGTAATGACAACAGGGACTTCAATCATTACGAAGCAAGAGACGTTCTCTGGTTACGAAATCCTGGTGGCTACCGTCGGGCCAATCAAAACAAAACCAGACGAACCTGAAAATCTGCAAACGCATCACAAGGCAAAGATTTCGATTTGGTTCGACGGCAAAGAAGAGGCCAGTGAAGCACTTTCGATGTTTTTTGTGTCGCGCGAAGATGCCGCTGAGTTTGGTTTCGAAGTAGGCCGAATGATTGTCTCGCAGCGTCGCAAATCAATTGCTTTCCAGCTGATTGATCGTGCGTTCGAACTCTTCAAGTTGCCGCGACTGCTGTTGCGTGATCAAGATTTCAGGTCGCGACAGCGTCGCGAAGCGGGTGGGCTCTGATCCTTTTGGCTGAGACTTCCGTGCGCGTTGAGTGCCGTAACGCTGTGAAGTAATCATTCAACTGCCGGGATGACACGCCCCATGAAGTCCCGTATAGCGCGGGCGGACTCCATCGGAGATGCCTGAAGCAGGCAATGCGGTGCGTCCAGAACGACTTCCGTAACCTTGAAATTTGCCTTCAATACTTGCATTGAGGCGCTTTCCGGTACCACCCAATCCTGGCGGGCGCGAAGGTACAGCGTCGTGATGTCGACACGGGCAAGTTGTGCCAACACATCCACTTCCACTACTGATCGAAGCCGTGAGCGCATCACCGAGGGCGTGACTTGGGTGATTGCCTCATTCAGTGCTGCGCGCAAGCTTGCGGTAGAAAATCGACCCAGCAAGATTTTACTGAGCCATTGGGTGGGGAAAAGTTCGATGGGCAGCAGGGGGATCAAGTGTTTGAGTGACTTGAATGCCGGTCGCGGGTTTTGGATAAAGGTGCTGCACAGGATCAAGCCAATCTGTTGAGGCAAATGCAGGGCCGTCAGTGAAATGGCAATGGGGCCGGAAAAGGACTCTCCGAGCAAGATAAAGGGGCGATCCGTGGGCAATGACTTTCGCGCTATCGCTTCCAGCTCTTCGTAGCTCAATGAAACGTCGTACGGGTAGTGGACAACAATCGTTTCGACATCTGGCCCTAGAGCGGAGACCAAGGGGCTGAAAAGTTGGCCGGTACCATCCATTCCTGGTAGCAGTACGAGCGTTGGCAGTTCTGAGCGATTCACGTCTTCCATCCTTGGGCGCAGGCAGACTCCTGCTTTTTGGGCTACTACTTCAGGCCTCTCTGAATGTTGGCCTGACGGGAGTATATCGATGCTTGTGCACTGGTTTCTTGCTGCGATCCATCTCTTGGCGTTTGCCTTGGGTTTCTGGGCAGTCCTGTCCCGCGGTACGGCTTTTCGGCGCCTGGCCAAGGGCGTAGGGGATGCTCGCAGCGTATTGAGCGCGGATAACCTGTGGGGGATTTCTGCAGTCGTCCTGCTGGTGACTGGTGGGATGCGAGCCTTTGGCGGGTACGAAAAGGGCACTGACTACTATCTGCATCAGCCGCTGTTTCACCTCAAGATGACGCTTTTCGTCCTTATCCTGCTGCTTGAAGTTGCACCGATGGTGACGCTGATCAAATGGCGGATTGCGCAGGCGCGGGGCGCAGCCATCAATACCGGCCGTGCAACGCTGTTCGCACGGATCAGTCATGTCGAAGCGCTGCTGGTGCTGCTGATGGTCATCGCGGCTACGGGCATGGCGCGGGGTGTGACGTTTGGTTAGGCGAGTGCGATTGCGCACTTCCCCAGGATTTATCCGAAACGTCCGACAGCTATGACGTGAGACATGCCGCTAGTATCGGCTTCACGTTCTGGGAGGGGCACTGCGCTGGTGATAGCGACACAAGAATCTTAGCCAGCCGTGGTTCCGGGGCGAACGGGCTGGCTACTGACTGCAGCAGGATTCAGGATTGTGGCTTGTCCGGAGCTGTCAGGCCGGCCTGAATGCGCTGATAAATTTCTTCGCGGTGCACCGCAACGTCTTTCGGGGCGTTGATGCCGATTCTGACTTGCTGGCCGCTTACGCCCAGAATAGTGATCGTAATGTCATCGCCAATGTTTATGCTTTCACCGACTTTGCGGGTGAGTATCAGCATGGTCTTCTCCTTGATTGCTTTATGGGGCACCTGATTCGGACAGTGCAGAGGTCGGTGGTATGTATAGATTAGTGCTAAGTCTCACGGTTTGGGTGCCTCTTTCTGACGCGCAGATGCTGCATTAATTCCCAAGGCGTAACTATACAGAGGCCGCATCCATCATTCTCGTTGTTTTGAGCCCATTTTGCGGCACTCGGGAAGTATTCATGGGTGTTAAAATCCCCGTTTTCAGCATTCAGAGGGAAGCGTTGTGCGCAAAATGGCCTTGGTAATCGCAGTACTGGCATTGGCGGGATGTGGTGAAGGCAAGCGCGTAGATGCGCAAAAGCCGCAGCCGGCTGCGACTGCCGCGCCGGTGGTGGCCTCCGCACCTCAGTGGGATCTGGAGGTGCGAGGTGAAATAACCCAGGCTGTCAGCGACCTCAGCGGCTGGCTGATCGAGCACAGTTTCGTTTCCAGCGTGGTCAAGGACAATGGCAAGACCCGCATCCTGATGGGGCCCTACCATTCGAAAGCCGAGGCTGAAGCCAAGCAGGCAGAGGTGCGTGCGGCGCTGACCCGCGCGAAAAAACAGAACATCGAATTGCTGGTCATCGAGCATCCGGTGACTCAGTAACGATGGTTGACCGCCCTGGTGAAACGAGCGCGGTTAAAACAAAAAAGGCCTTGGGCATTCAACCCAAGGCCTTTTTTGCGTTCGGTCAGCGTTTAGCCGCACGCTTTCATGTCAATCGGCCCGACAAACTCGTTACCGCGTCCCATCACGCACGCCACACTTTGGTTGCGTTGGCGTTCCCAGGCTTGCACCGGGTAGGTTTTGTCCCAGGCTTCGTACAGTTGCCGATCCTGCTTCGACAGGCGCAAACCGTACTGCTTGCTCATGTAGAAGTAAGTCCGGGCGATCATGCCGCGAATGGAAGGGCGGGGCATGACCTTCTTCGCCTTGAAATCAACCTGGGTCAGGCACGAGCCGTATTGTCCGGATTGCTCCGGCAGCCAGCCAAAACTGAAGTTGCTGCGATCACCGTTTACCTCGCCGATGCTCGGCACCAGGTTATGTAAATCGGCCTCGGCTTTCTGATAGGTCGGGTCGTAACGCGTGCAGTTCTTGCGTCCGCCTTCCTGCCAGCACTGACGCTGGTGGCCGATCTGCCAGGCAGGGACGATGTGCTCCCATTCGATGCGGGAAGCGCGCTTGGCATTTTTGCGCGGTACATAACCGCAGGCGGAGAGGTTCACCTTATTGCCGGTGTACTTGCACCCGCAGTAGAACTCGGTGGATTGCGGCGCATACAACTTCCAGGCGACTTTCTTGGCTTCGCTGAAGGTGCGCGGGGCGTCAGCCTGGGCACCCATCGCAAAGAGCAGAAACAGCAAAGCAAAACAACGGACACTCATTGACTCAATCTTCCTTCGGCACAACCCAGAAAATCTGCACACCGCCATCGTCGCGATAGGCGAGGGTGACGTTGTCGTTCTCGTCGATTTCTTCGAGCAACTGTTCCCACTCGTCCACGGGCTCGTCCGGAAGACGAAAGATCAGCGCAGCTTTGGCTTTCTGGGCGGTGGGAGAATTGATGATTTTCTGAACGCGCATGCCCATGCGTTCATAGGCGTCAGGAGAGGAGGAGGTGGTGGCCACGGAATTATCCTTATTAAGCTGTACGTGCATACAGTATTTAACTGTAGGCATTTTCGCAACTGCTTAAAATTCAAGAAAATCCTCTGACAGCGATATTTTCCGTTTGGTGTAGGAAGAGGGAAATTTTTTTATCGGATATGAGACCACTCGCCAGAGATGGCGAGTGGTGACAGCGGTGCCCGACCGGAACCGGTCGGGCGAGGGCGAATCAGTATTCCCAGAACATCCGCTGCAGCTCTTTGCTGTCATTGGTCTTGGTCAGCGCGACCATGGCCAGGATGCGTGCTTTCTGTGGATTCAAGTCATGCGCAACGACCCAGTCGTACTTGTCGTCAGGTTGTTCAGCGTTACGCAGAACGAAACCACCGGCGTTGACGTGGGAGGACCGGATGATTTGCACGCCGTCCTTGCGCAGGGCCTGCAAAGCTGGAACCACACGCGAAGACACCGAGCCATTGCCGGTACCGGCGTGGATGATGGCTTTGGCGCCGGATTGAGCCAGCGCTTTGTAGGCGGTATCACTCACGTTGCCGTAGGAGTAGGCGATTTCGACGTCAGGCAGACTCTTGATGTTCTTGATGTCGAATTCCGAATCCATGGTGTGGCGCTTGGCTGGCAGGCGGAACCAGTAGGATTTGCCTTCGACCACCATGCCGAGTGGACCCCAGGCACTTTTAAACGCCTCGGTCTTGATGTTGATCATCTTGCTGACGTCGCGACCGGACTGGATTTCATCGTTCATGGTCACCAGCACGCCTTTGCCGCGAGCGTCTTTGCTACTGGCTACGGCGACGGCGTTGTACAGGTTCAGCATGCCGTCGGCGGACATCGCGGTGCCCGGGCGCATGGAGCCTACGACGATGATCGGCTTGTCGGTTTTTTCCACCAGGTTCAGGAAGTAGGCAGTCTCTTCCAGGGTGTCGGTGCCGTGGGTGATGACGATGCCATCGACGTCCTTGCTGTCGGCCAGTTCGGCAACGCGACGGCCCAGTTGCAGCAGGTTGTCGTTGGTGATGCTTTCTGAAGCGATTTGCATGACTTGTTCGCCGCGGACGTTAGCCAGTTGGCTCAGTTCCGGAACCCCGGCGATCAATTGTTCGATGCCGACTTTCGCCGCTTGGTACGTCGCGCTGTTGGCGGCGCTGGCGCCCGCGCCGGCAATGGTGCCGCCCGTGGCGAGGATCACCACGTTCGCCAGTTTTTGTTGGGTTTCGGCTTCTTTTGCCTGTAGGGCTGTCGGAAGGAGCAGCAAGAGGGCCAAAGCGCCCGGAACGAAAGTCTTGAAAGCAGATGTCATTATTTTTCTCTCTAGTAGTGTGCTGATGCAGGTTCATCTAGATGCGCCACAGGCTGATCTGAACGCCTGGGGTGGAGTAGAGGGAGCAGGATCTGTACCAGTCATATCCAGAATTGAAAAAATGCCTTTAACCTCATGATTTGTATCAATTATGTGGCTTTTGTCAGATGGGCCTTCAACAGCTTGTTGTCCGGGTTTCCGAATATGTTTGGCATTTACGTTCGGCTCTCCGAAAAGGACTACGGCTCCTGTCGAGCAAGTCGTCTTGCCAGATGGCAAATAGGTACTAAAGAAAATCGTTCGCAGGTCGATGGCCTTCAAAGGATCTTTTTCTCCAGGAGTTCACATGTCATTTTCGGTTGGCTTTCCCAATGCAGGCGCAATCACCATTGGTGGCAAGTCCACGGCGACGATCAACGCTTTGAGCGATTCGACTTCCGAAGCGTCGGCGCTGGCGTTGGGTAACAAGGAATCGGCTGACAAAACCAAGGTTCGCACCGGTGGCGGCACCCCGGCCGAAGCCAAAGCAGAAAGCGGCAGCGACCAAAGCATCGCAGTAAAGATGTTGCTCAAACGCATGCAGGAGCTGCAGCAGCAACTGCGCGAGCAACAGCAGCAATTGGCGGCAGCCCAGGCTGCGACCTACCCGACACCGGAAGCCAAGGCCGCAGTGGTCATGTCGATTCAGGGACAGGTCGCCGACACCAACGGGGCACTGTTGGAAGTAACCGGCAATCTGGTCAAGGAGCTGGCCAAGGGTTCCAGCGCGGGTGGTATTGTCAGTACCACGGCGTAAAAAGAGACACCCGCCGAAGTACAAAACGGTTTTTTCGGTCGTTGACAAATGACGACAGGGTTCGCATAGTTCGGTCTACGCAAACGTTTGCGCGGCTCCGCCGATGGCTTGTTCCTCGGCGAATCCGGTGAAGCTTATGCCCGCGCAAGCATTGCTCAGAATAATCATAAGATCGGAGTGAACCCATGAAGCTGCCATTCGCTGGACGTCTTCTCGCTGTCGCTATGCTGGCTGCCGCATCCGCCGCGTTGCCTGGCTCCTCGGCTTTCGCCGAATCCCCTGAAAAACCTAAAGTCGCGCTGGTCATGAAATCCCTGGCCAACGAATTCTTCCTGACCATGGAAGACGGCGCCAAGGCCTACCAGAAAGACCACTCCGGCGATTTCGAACTGATCTCCAACGGCATCAAGGACGAAACGGACACGGCCAACCAGATCCGCATCGTCGAGCAGATGATCGTCTCCAAGGTCAATGCGCTGGTCATCGCGCCAGCTGACTCCAAGGCCATGGTGCCAGTGATCAAGAAAGCGGTGGATGCTGGCATCACCGTGATCAACATCGATAACCAGCTGGATCCAGCTGTCGTCAAAAGCAAGAACATCACCGTTCCGTTTGTAGGTCCGGACAACCGTAAAGGCGCGAGGCTGGTGGGCGAATACCTGGCCAAGCAACTGAAGGCCGGTGACGAAGTCGGTATCATCGAAGGCGTGTCCACCACCACCAACGCCCAGGCCCGCACTGCAGGCTTCAAGGATGCGATGGAAGCGGCCCAGATCAAGGTCGTATCCCTGCAATCCGGCGATTGGGAAATCAACAAGGGCAACCAGGTTGCCTCTTCCATGCTCAGCGAATACCCGAACATCAAAGCCCTGCTGGCCGGCAACGACAGCATGGCCGTCGGCGCCGTGTCCGCCGTGCGTGCCGCGGGCAAGGCCGGCAAGGTGCAAGTGGTCGGCTACGACAACATCAACGCCATCAAGCCGATGCTCAAGGACGGCCGTGTCCTGGCCACCGCTGACCAGTTCGCCGCCAGGCAAGCCGTGTTCGGTATCGAGACGGCGCTGAAAATCATCAAGGGCGAGAAGGTCGACAGCGGCACCAACGGCGTCATCGAAACTCCGGTTGAGCTGGTTACCAAGTAGTCCTTCTGGCGACACAACGGTGCTCGTCCGTCCGGGCGAGCACATGGAGATTTTTATGTCAGTTTCCGCTCCGATCGCTGTCCTCTCGGTCAGCGGTATCGGTAAGACCTATGCGCAGCCTGTTCTTGCCGGCATCGACCTGACGTTGATGCGCGGTGAAGTGCTGGCGCTGACCGGCGAGAACGGCGCCGGCAAAAGCACGCTGTCGAAAATCATCGGCGGGCTGGTCACGCCGACCACCGGGCAGATGCAATTCCAGGGTCAGGATTATCGCCCTGGCAGCCGTACCCAGGCTGAAGATCTGGGCATTCGCATGGTCATGCAAGAGCTTAATCTGCTGCCGACCCTGTCGGTGGCGGAAAACCTGTTTCTCGACAACCTGCCCAGCAACGCGGGCTGGATCAGTCGCAAGAAACTTCGAAAGGCCGCGATCGAGGCTATGGCCCAGGTCGGGCTCGACGCGATCGACCCGGACACCCTGGTCGGCGAGCTGGGTATCGGTCACCAGCAAATGGTCGAAATCGCCCGCAACCTGATCGGCGATTGTCATGTGCTGATCCTCGATGAACCGACCGCGATGCTGACGGCCCGTGAAGTCGAAATGCTGTTCGAGCAGATCACGCGCCTGCAGGCTCGCGGTGTGTCGATCATCTATATCTCGCACCGCCTCGAAGAGTTGGCCCGTGTCGCCCAGCGCATTGCGGTGTTGCGCGACGGCAATCTGGTCTGCGTCGAGCCGATGGCCAATTACAACAGCGAGCAACTGGTGACCCTGATGGTCGGCCGTGAACTCGGTGAACACATCGACATGGGCCCGCGCAAGATTGGCGCTCCGGCGTTGACGGTAAAGGGGCTGACCCGCTCGGACAAGGTGCGCGACGTGTCCTTCGAAGTGCGCGCCGGTGAGATTTTCGGGATTTCCGGTTTGATCGGGGCAGGGCGTACCGAGTTGCTGCGCCTGATCTTCGGCGCCGACACGGCGGACAGCGGCACGGTTGCACTGGGTTCGCCAGCACAGGTCGTGAGTATTCGTTCACCGGTTGACGCCGTCGCGCACGGCATTGCCCTGATTACTGAAGACCGCAAGGGTGAAGGTTTGCTCCTGACCCAATCGATCAGCGCGAACATTGCCCTGGGCAACATGCCGGAGATTTCCAGTGGCGGTTTCGTCAACACGGGTGACGAGATGTCCCTGGCCCAGCGTCAGATCGACGCCATGCGCATCCGCAGTTCCAGCCCGACACAACGGGTGTCGGAATTGTCCGGCGGCAATCAGCAGAAAGTCGTGATCGGCCGTTGGCTGGAACGCGATTGTTCAGTGTTGCTGTTCGACGAGCCGACTCGCGGCATCGACGTCGGCGCCAAATTCGACATCTATGCACTGCTCGGCGAGCTGACCCGTCAGGGCAAGGCGCTGGTGGTGGTGTCCAGCGACCTGCGCGAACTGATGCTGATCTGCGACCGCATCGGCGTGCTGTCGGCGGGGCGTCTGATCGAGACGTTCGAACGCGATAGCTGGACCCAGGATGACTTGCTTGCCGCCGCTTTTGCCGGCTACCAAAAACGTGATGCGTTGCTCAATGAAGCAGCGCCTAGGGATCCTCAATGAAAACTGCAACGTCTGCCGGTAAACGTAGTGGCAATTTTTACGGCCTCGGCACCTATCTGGGTCTGGCCGGTGCCTTGCTGGCGATGGTCGTGCTGTTCTCGGTCCTGAGCAGCCATTTCCTGTCTTACGACACCTTCAGCACCCTGGCCAACCAGATTCCGGATTTGATGGTGCTCGCGGTCGGCATGACGTTCGTGCTGATCATCGGCGGCATCGACCTGTCGGTTGGCTCGGTGCTGGCACTCGCAGCATCGACGGTCAGCGTGGCGATTCTCGGCTGGGGCTGGAGCGTATTGCCGGCGGCACTGCTCGGCATGGCGGCAGCAGCGCTGGCCGGGACCATCACCGGTTCGATCACCGTGGCCTGGCGGATTCCGTCGTTCATCGTGTCCCTCGGTGTGCTGGAAATGGCGCGCGGCGTGGCGTATCAGATGACCGGTTCGCGCACGGCCTACATCGGTGATGCCTTTGCCTGGCTGTCCAACCCGATCGCCTTCGGCATCTCGCCATCGTTCATCATTGCCTTGCTGATCATTTTCATTGCTCAGGCGGTGTTGACCCGCACGGTGTTCGGTCGTTACCTGATCGGCATCGGCACCAACGAAGAGGCGGTACGTCTGGCAGGGATCAATCCAAAGCCCTACAAGATTCTGGTGTTCAGTCTGATGGGGCTGCTGGCCGGTATCGCCGCGCTGTTCCAGATTTCTCGTCTGGAGGCGGCGGACCCGAACGCCGGGTCGGGCCTGGAACTGCAAGTGATCGCCGCCGTGGTGATCGGCGGAACCAGCCTGATGGGCGGTCGCGGTTCGGTCATCAGCACCTTTTTCGGGGTCCTGATCATTTCCGTGCTGGCGGCCGGTCTGGCGCAGATCGGTGCAACCGAGCCGACCAAACGCATCATCACCGGCGCAGTCATCGTGGTGGCGGTGGTGCTTGATACCTATCGCAGTCAGCGCGCAAGCCGGCGGACCTGAGTCATGGCAACAATCAAGGATGTGGCAGCACTCGCGGGGATTTCCTACACCACGGTGTCCCACGTGGTGAACAAGACCCGGCCGGTCAGTGAGGAAGTGCGGATCAAGGTCGAGGCCGCGATCAAAAGTCTCGACTACGTGCCCAGCGCCGTGGCCCGCTCATTGAAGGCCAAGACCACGGCGACCATCGGTCTGCTGGTGCCCAACAGTCTGAACCCGTACTTCGCCGAACTGGCTCGCGGCATCGAGGATTACTGCGAGCGTAATGGCTATTGCGTGATCCTCTGCAACTCCGACGACAACCCGGAAAAACAGCGCAGCTACCTGCGCGTGTTGCTGGAAAAACGCATCGACGGGCTGATCGTGGCCTCGGCCGGTGGTGATGCGGGGCTGGCTGAAGGCCTGGCGGGCGTGCGCACGCCGATGGTTATCGTCGACCGCGGGCTGGAAGGCGTGAATGCCGATCTGGTGCGCATCGATCATGAGTACGGCGCTTATCTGGCGACCCGGCACCTTCTGGAGCTGGGGCATCGCGACATCGCCACCATTGGCGGGCCGGCAAGTACCAGCGTGGCGCAGATGCGTATGGCCGGTTATTGCCGTGCGCTGAAAGAGGCGGGCGTCGAAGTGCCTCGCGAGCGCATGCTGGAAAGCGATTTCACCAGCACCGGTGGTTACAGCGCCGCCGCGATCCTGTTGGAGAAAAACCCGCCGAGCGCGATTTTTGCCGGCAACGACATGATCGGCATCGGCGTGCTGCGAGCCGCCGCCGAGCGCAATATTCGAGTGCCGAGCGAGCTGTCGGTGATCGGCTTCGACGATATCCAGATGAGCCGTTATGTCTATCCGGCGCTGACCACCGTGGGCCAGTCGATCCTGCAACTCGGCGAGATGGCGGCCGGCGTGCTTTTACGCAGGATCGCCACACCGGACAGGGCCACCGATCAACGGATCGTGACGCCCAGTATTGTCCTGCGGGAATCGACTGCGCCGTTGGCCGGTGTGTTTGACCACTTCCGTTGAAGATGGAAACCCGTTAAATCAAAAGCACCACTGAAACAGAATTGATGAGTAGCAATGTATGTCAGCAAAAGTAGTGGTGATAGGCAGCCTCAACATGGACCTGGTGACCCGCGCATCGCGGTTGCCCCGTGGCGGTGAAACGCTGATCGGCGAGTCGTTTGCCACGGTCTCCGGTGGCAAGGGCGCCAATCAGGCGGTTGCTGCGGCGCGGCTGGGTGCGCAGGTGTCGATGGTCGGTTGCGTAGGTAGCGACGCCTATGGCGAGGAGCTGCGCGGGGCGTTGTTGGCCGACCGCATCGATTGCCGGGCGGTCAGCACTGTCGACGGTGCCAGCGGCGTGGCATTGATCGTGGTGGATGACAACAGCCAGAACTCGATCATCATCGTCGCCGGTGCCAATGGCGCACTGACGCCAGAAGTGATCGATCGTTTCGACGCGGTATTGCAGGCGGCAGATGTGATCATCTGTCAGTTGGAAGTGCCAGATGCCACGGTTGGACATGCGCTCAAGCGCGGTCGTGAACTGGGCAAAACCGTGATTCTCAACCCGGCACCAGCCAGTCGTCCGTTGCCGGCAGACTGGTATGCCGCCATCGATTACCTGATCCCGAACGAAAGCGAAGCCTCGGCATTGAGCGGTTTGCCGGTGGACTCCCTGGCAACCGCCGAAACCGCAGCGACCCGGCTGATTGCCATGGGGGCGGGCAAGGTCATCATCACCCTGGGTGCCCAGGGCTCGCTGTTTGCCAATGGCAAAAGTTTCGAACACTTTCCGGCGCCGAAGGTAAAAGCGGTCGATACCACGGCGGCTGGCGACACCTTTGTCGGTGGTTTCGCCGCTGCATTGGCGACCGGCAAAAACGAGGGCGACGCGATCCGTTTCGGCCAGGTGGCCGCCGCGCTGTCAGTGACCCGTGCTGGCGCGCAACCCTCGATTCCCGATTTGTCCGATGTACAGGCCTTTAAAGCACCATGAAGAAAACACCACTGCTCAACGTCGCGTTGTCGCGACTGATCGCTTCCCTGGGCCACGGCGACATGGTCGTGATTGGCGATGCCGGTTTGCCGGTGCCTCCGGGCGTCGAACTGATCGATCTGGCCCTGACCCACGGCATTCCGGATTTCATCAGCACATTGAAAGTCGTGCTCAGCGAAATGCAGGTCGAAAGCCATGTGTTGGCGCGGGAGATCCTGGACAAGCAACCGTCGTCGCTGGCGACGCTCGACGAACTGAATGCCGAAGGTTCGCTGGGGCAGCGTGAGTTGCTCGGTCATGATCAATTCAAGGTCTTGAGCCGACAGGCACGGGCGATTGTTCGTACCGGCGAATGTCAGCCGTACTGCAACATCATGCTGGTGGCCGGGGTTACGTTTTGATTCGCCATTGTCATTCTGCTTTCCCACGCACAAGGAGTGCGCTATGCACCGCTATGCCCAGAAACTGCACCACCTGCTTCGGAGTCTGCTGCTTTTGTCTCTGATTACCGCAACAAGCGCCCAGGCGGCGGAAAAGATCGACTTGATCATCGACACTGATCCGGGGGCCGATGACGTGGTGGCCTTGCTGTTTGCCCTGGCATCGCCGGAAGAATTGAACATCCGCGCGCTGACCACCGTCGCCGGTAACGTGCGTCTGGACAAGACTTCGCGTAATGCGCGGCTGGCCCGCGAGTGGGCAGGGCGCGAAGAGGTGCCGGTGTATGCCGGTGCGCCGAAGCCACTGATGCGCACGCCGATCTATGCCGAGAACATTCATGGCAAGGAGGGCCTGTCGGGCGTTGCCGTACATGAACCGAAGAAAGGCCTGGCCAGCGGCAATGCGGTCAATTACCTGATAGATACCTTGAAAACCGCCAAGCCTCACAGCATCACCATCGCCATGCTCGGTCCACAGACCAACCTGGCCCTGGCGCTGATCCAGGAACCTGAAATCGTTCAGGGCATCAAGGAAGTGGTGATCATGGGGGGGGGCGCACTTCAATGGCGGCAACATCACTCCGGTGGCGGAGTTCAACCTGTTCGCTGACCCGCAAGCGGCGAAAGTGGTGTTGAACAGTGGCGTCAAACTGACCTATCTACCATTGGACGTGACCCATAAAATCCTTACCAGCGAGGCGCGTCTGAAGCAGATCGCCGCGCTGGACAACAACGCCAGCAAGCTGGTGGGCGACATTCTCAACGAATACGTCAAAGGTGACATGGAGCACTACGGTCTTCCGGGAGGTCCGGTGCATGACGCTACGGTCATTGCCTACCTGCTCAAGCCGGAGCTGTTCACCGGCCGTTCGGTCAATGTGGTGGTTGATAGCCGCGAGGGCCCGACGTTCGGTCAAACCATCGTCGACTGGTATGACGGCCTGAAAGCGCCGAAGAACGCTTTCTGGGTTGAAAGCGGCGACGCTCAGGGGTTCTTCGACCTGCTGACCCAGCGCCTGGCGCGTCTGAAGTAAGTTTCACCCCCGCAGGTGCCAGCCTGCGGGTTTCACTCCCTTTCGTTGTATTCGGCGCCCTTGTAATCGGCCGGGTATTTCTCGAACACCTGCGCGATGAACGATTGCGCCGCTTCAGTCCCCAGCTCCTTGACCAATAGATCGATACCAATGATCGCCAACTCTTCCGGGCTGCCCGGGCTGTAAGAGCTATGACCTTGCGGCCATTTTGCTTTGATGTCGGCGTCGATGCTTACGGTGGTCATGATGGGGCTCGTGAATTCGGGAAAGTCTGGGTGTGAGTTAACCATTTTGCCGGACGTTTGGCACTCCGACTTAGGCATGAGAGGAGGGCTATGCGACACTGGGGCTTTGATGAATTTTTCAAGGATAGCGCTGTGCAGATCGATTTGAGCACTCCTGACGGCTTGACCCTTGAAGCGGTGCGTCAATTGCTGGCCAGTGCCAGCGATGATGAGCACACTCAGTTGCGGGTCACCAAGGGCGGCATCGCTTACATTTCATCAGGCGTCGTGGGCGGTACCGACATCGACGGTTTGCTGTTTCGTCTGGAAACGTGGGCCAAGGGCTCAGGGTATGTGGGATTGGTCGCGGCGAGTGACGAGGTTTGGGTCATGCAGATCTTTAATGCGCTGAAGGAGAATTGGCCTACACCACCGTTCGACTACATCGACATTTATTGAGTGCTGTTCATATTCAGTCACGATTGAGGGATGAACGGCCGGGAATGCTCAGGCAAACTCGCCGATTGTCCGGATCGAGGGTAGTGTGAGAGCGCTGCCTGTGAAACCAAATGCCAGATTGGCGGTCGCACGATCTCAGCTCAACTATTGAAAAAAGGAGGCTTCATGCCTTGGAAGCTCGCGTCATTGGGTACTTTGTTGGCCGCTAGCCTGCTGGCGGGTTGCAGCAGTACGTCCACCGAATCGGCAACAGACCCCGTCACGACGACTGATACCGGTCACAGCCGTTGCGAAGCAAAGGCTGCCGAATTCACCATTGGCAAAAAGGCTTCGCCTGAACTGCTGGAGCAGGCACGCATTCGCGCTGGCGCGCAAAATGCCCGTATCCTCAAGCCCAACGATATGGTGACCCTGGAGTACCGCTCCGATCGCCTGAACCTGAACACCGATAACAACCTGGTGATCACGCGCATCAACTGCGGCTGACACCGTCAGGCTTTTTCTTCACCCATAAAAAACCCCGTCACATGGACGGGGTTTTTTTAGTGCGCCTGGAAATTACTCTGGGCGAACTTGAGCAGCTTGCATACCCTTTTGGCCTTTCTCAGCCACGAAGGAAACGGTCTGGCCTTCTTTCAGGCTTTTGAAACCGTCGCTTTCGATAGCTTTGAAGTGTACGAACAGGTCGTCACCGCCACCTTGAGGAGTGATGAAGCCGAAGCCTTTTTCATCGTTGAACCATTTAACGGTGCCGGTTTGGCGATTAGACATGGTGTATCTCCAAGAAACATATATTTTCAGTAGTACTGTGCTGCTCAGGCCAACTGGGCACACCGGGGTATCATAGTCGAAATGTTCGCTTTGGGAGCCCCCCGGACGTGTTGTTTGCCCTGCAGTCACGCATTCTTTGTTGCTTGATGTGGCTGAAAGCCCCGTTTTAAAAGGCTTTCGGCCGAAAGTAAAGACGATAAAAAAAGCTGTAAAACCTGCATAAATTGTCGGAAAAAGCGGTTTTTAAGACCTTTTCACCGTCGGAAAACCGAATGCGGGGTTCGTTCGAGCTTATTTTTTGACCGGATTACTGGCCTTGCATTTAGCGATCTGGCCCAGCGCTTTCTGTTGCAGTTCCGGGCTGGCTTTGTTGTCCATCAACGATTGAAGATCGCTGGCTGGGTACGATTTGATCGCATCGGCGCCGCAAGCGCAGTGGGCTTTGGCCGCCGCTGCGCCAATCTGGGGAGTCGCTGCCTGGGTGCACTGAGCCATGTATTTCTCGCGCTCGCCCTTCGGCCAATCGGCGTGGGCGGCCAGCGGCAGCAACAGGACGATGGGGGCGACTACTGCGAACAAACGATTCAGACGCATGCTGGGATGCTCCTTTTGGGTCAATGTCTTGTTATCTGAGGGGGAAAGCAGGCTTCAAGTTCAGCACTCTGGCATAAAAACACCTGATTTGCCCTCGTAGAAAACCCGGAGCCGCGACGACCGTTCATCTGTGCTAGCATGCCCCGCTCGGGTATTTGCAAGCTTCGGATGACCTTCAGTCCCGGCGGCGGCAGATGTTCGAATAACCCTGATTTGAATCCCAGTCACTCTGGTTCGGTTTTCCGGTTGGCCGCAAGGCTCCTGCCGCTGTAAGGCAGGCGTTCGTCATTGAATGGCCTGGATCGGATCTTGTACTGGCTCATCCCAACCCACGTGACCTTTGGTAGGGGTCACCACTAGGAGAGGAGGCGCCATGCCAACTATTACTCTTCCCGACGGCAGTCAACGTTCATTCGATCACCCGGTTTCCGTAGCCGAGGTCGCCGCATCCATCGGTGCAGGTCTGGCCAAGGCCACCGTGGCCGGCAAGGTCGATGGCAAGCTGGTCGACGCCAGCGACATCATCAGCGCCGACGCTACGCTGCAAATCATTACGCCTAAGGATGAAGAGGGGCTGGAGATCATTCGCCACTCTTGCGCCCACCTGGTTGGCCATGCGGTCAAGCAGCTGTATCCGACCGCCAAAATGGTCATCGGTCCGGTCATCGACGAAGGCTTCTATTACGACATCGCCTTCGAACGTCCTTTCACTCCGGACGACCTGGCCGCCATCGAACAGCGCATGCAGCAGCTGATCGAAAAAGATTACGACGTGATCAAGAAAGTCACTCCGCGCGCCGAAGTGATCGAAGTGTTCAAGGCCCGTGGCGAAGACTACAAGCTGCGCCTGGTCGAGGACATGCCGAACGAGCAGGCCATGGGCCTGTACTATCACGAAGAATACGTCGACATGTGCCGTGGCCCGCACGTGCCGAACACGCGTTTCCTGAAATCCTTCAAGCTGACCAAGTTGTCCGGCGCCTACTGGCGTGGCGATGCGAAAAACGAGCAATTGCAGCGCGTTTATGGCACCGCATGGGCTGACAAGAAGCAGCTGGCAGCTTACATCCAGCGCATCGAAGAAGCTGAAAAGCGCGATCACCGCAAGATCGGCAAGCGCCTGGGCCTGTTCCACACCCAGGAAGAGTCGCCGGGTATGGTGTTCTGGCACCCGAACGGCTGGACTCTGTACCAGGTGCTCGAGCAGTACATGCGCAAGGTTCAGCGCGACAACGGCTACCTGGAGATCAAGACGCCGCAAGTCGTTGACCGCAGCCTGTGGGAGAAATCCGGGCACTGGGCCAACTACGCCGACAACATGTTCACCACTCAGTCGGAAAACCGCGACTACGCCATCAAGCCGATGAACTGCCCTTGCCACGTGCAAGTGTTCAATCAGGGCTTGAAAAGCTACCGCGAGTTGCCGATGCGTCTGGCCGAATTCGGTGCCTGTCACCGTAACGAGCCATCGGGTGCGTTGCACGGCATCATGCGTGTGCGTGCATTCACTCAGGATGACGCCCACATCTTCTGCACCGAAGAGCAGATGCAGGCCGAATCCGCCGCGTTCATCAAGCTGACCATGGACGTCTATGCCGACTTCGGCTTTAAAGACGTCGAAATGAAGTTGTCCACTCGTCCGGAAAAACGCGTAGGTTCCGACGAATTGTGGGATCGCGCCGAAGCGGCACTGGCTGCAGCCCTTGACAGCGCTGGCCTGCCGTATGATCTGCAGCCGGGCGAGGGTGCGTTCTACGGTCCGAAGATCGAGTTCTCGCTGAAAGATTGCCTCGGTCGCGTCTGGCAGTGTGGTACCCTGCAGCTCGATTTTAACCTGCCTGTCCGTCTGGGAGCCGAATACGTCTCCGAAGACAACAGTCGCAAGCACCCGGTGATGTTGCACCGGGCGATCCTCGGATCCTTCGAACGTTTCGTCGGCATCCTGATCGAGCACTACGAGGGTGCATTCCCTGCGTGGCTGGCTCCGACCCAGGCAGTGATCATGAACATCACTGACAAACAGGCCGATTTTGCCGCCGAGGTTGAAAAAACTCTCAATGAAAGCGGATTTCGTGCCAAGTCTGACTTGAGAAATGAAAAGATCGGCTTTAAAATCCGCGAGCATACTTTGCTCAAGGTTCCCTATCTCTTGGTTATCGGAGATCGGGAAGTCGAGATGCAGACTGTCGCTGTGCGTACTCGTGAAGGTGCTGACCTGGGCTCGATGCCCGTCGCCCAGTTCGCTGAGTTTCTCGCGCAAGCGGTTTCCCGGCGTGGTCGCCCAGATTCGGAGTAATTATTATTAAGCGTGAAATGAGACAAGATAAACGAGCTGCACCGAAAGCCCCGATCAACGAGAATATCTCGGCACGCGAGGTTCGGTTAATTGGGGCTGAAGGTGAACAGCTTGGGATTGTGTCAATTGAAGACGCGCTTCTTAAGGCTGAAGAGGCCAAACTGGATTTGGTGGAAATTTCCGCCGATGCAGTACCCCCTGTTTGCAAACTGATGGACTACGGCAAATCGATCTTCGAGAAGAAGAAGCAGATTGCCGCGGCCAAGAAAAACCAGAAGCAGATTCAGGTTAAAGAAATCAAGTTTCGTCCAGGGACGGAGGAAGGGGATTACCAGGTAAAACTGCGCAACCTGGTACGTTTCCTGAGTGATGGGGACAGGGCCAAGGTATCCTTGCGATTCCGCGGCCGTGAGATGGCCCACCAGGAGCTGGGGATGGAACTCCTCAAGCGAGTTGAAGGTGACTTGCTCGAGTACGGTTCGGTCGAACAGCATCCTAAGATGGAAGGACGCCAGCTGATCATGGTCATCGCCCCGAAAAAGAAGAAGTAATCAACAGGGCACGGCAGGCCTTCTGATTATGTTTATCAACTGAATGCGGAGTATCCGAACATGCCAAAAATGAAAACGAAAAGTGGTGCTGCTAAGCGGTTTCTGAAAACTGCTAACGGTATCAAGCACAAGCACGCTTTCAAGAGCCACATCCTGACTAAAATGTCGACCAAGCGTAAGCGTCAACTGCGCGGTAGCAGCTTGCTGCATCCGTCTGACGTGGCAAAAGTCGAGCGCATGCTGCGCCTTCGTTAATTTTAGTCAAGAATAGAGGAAGTAACTCATGGCTCGTGTAAAGCGTGGCGTCATTGCCCGTAAACGTCACAAAAAAATTCTGAAACTTGCTAAAGGCTACTACGGCGCTCGCTCGCGCGTATTCCGTGTTGCCAAGCAAGCGGTAATCAAGGCAGGCCAATACGCCTACCGTGACCGTCGTCAGAAAAAACGTCAGTTCCGCGCTCTGTGGATCGCTCGTATCAACGCTGGTGCACGTATCAACGGTCTGTCCTACAGCCGTTTCATCGCCGGCCTGAAAAAAGCGTCCATCGAGATCGACCGTAAGGTTCTGGCTGATCTGGCAGTGAACGAAAAAGCGGCGTTTGCTGCGATTGTCGAGAAAGCTAAAGCCACCTTGGCTTAAGTACCCCCGACAGTCACCCGGCCTCACCTCTGTGGGGTCAGGTGTTAAACGTCATAAATAGGGGAAGAGCCTTCAAGCTCTTCCCCTATTTTGTATCTGGAGTCTGTACATGGAAAACCTGGATGCGCTCGTCTCTCAAGCACTAGAGGCTGTGCAAAGCGCTGAAGATATCAATGCCCTGGAGCAAATCCGGGTTCACTACCTTGGCAAAAAGGGTGAATTGACTCAGGTGATGAAGACCCTGGGGAATTTGCCGGCAGAAGAGCGTCCGCAAGTCGGCGCGCTGATCAACGTTGCCAAGGAGCGTGTCACAGAGGTTCTCAATGCCCGCAAGGCACTGTTTGAAGAGGCCGACCTGGCCGCCAAACTGTCTGCCGAGTCCATTGACGTGACCCTGCCTGGCCGTGGCCAGACCTCGGGTGGTCTGCATCCGGTTACTCGCACTCTGGAACGTATCGAACAGTTCTTCACTCACATCGGCTACGGCATCGCCGAAGGCCCTGAAGTCGAAGACGATTATCACAACTTCGAAGCGCTCAACATCCCAGGCCATCACCCGGCCCGGTCGATGCATGACACCTTCTATTTCAATGCCAACATGTTGCTGCGCACCCATACCTCGCCGGTACAGGTCCGCACCATGGAATCGAAACAACCGCCGATCCGCATCGTCTGCCCAGGCCGTGTGTACCGCAGCGACTCCGATATCACCCACTCGCCGATGTTTCACCAGGTCGAAGGCCTGCTGGTCGATCGCGATATCAACTTCGCCGACCTGAAAGGCACCATCGAAGAGTTCCTGCGCGTGTTCTTCGAAAAAGAACTGGCCGTGCGTTTCCGCCCTTCGTACTTCCCGTTCACCGAGCCATCCGCTGAAGTCGACATGGAATGCGTGATGTGCAGCGGTAAAGGCTGCCGAGTCTGCAAACAGACTGGCTGGCTGGAAGTCATGGGCTGCGGCATGGTTCACCCGAACGTGTTGCGCATGTCCGGGATCGACCCGGAAGAGTTTTCGGGCTTTGCCTTCGGCATGGGCGTTGAGCGTCTGGCCATGCTGCGTTACGGCGTGAACGACTTGCGTCTGTTCTTCGACAACGACTTGCGGTTCCTCGCGCAATTTCGCTAGTCGTAACGAATTCTTAGGAGAGCAGGATGAAATTCAGTGAACAATGGCTGCGTGGCTGGGTTAGCCCGCAGGTAAGTCGCGACGAGCTGGTTGCTCGTCTGTCGATGGCCGGCCTTGAGGTCGATAGCGTTACGCCGGCCGCCGGCGAATTCACCGGTGTGGTCGTTGGTGAGGTGTTGAGCACCGAGCAGCACCCGGACGCTGACAAGTTGCGTGTTTGCCAGGTCAGCAATGGCTCGGAGACTTTCCAGGTTGTGTGCGGTGCGCCAAACGTGCGTCCGGGCCTGAAGATCCCGTTCGCCATGATCGGTGCCGAACTGCCGGGCGACTTCAAAATCAAGAAAGCCAAGCTGCGTGGCGTTGAGTCCAACGGCATGCTGTGCTCTCAGGCCGAGCTGCAAATTGGTGAAGGCAACGACGGCCTGATGGAATTGCCGGTCGATGCGCCGGTTGGCCAGGACATTCGCGAATACCTGAGCCTGGACGACGCCAGCATCGAGGTCGACCTGACACCGAACCGCGGCGATTGCCTGTCCCTGGCCGGCCTGGCCCGTGAAGTCGGCGCGCTGTACGCCGCTGAAGTCACCCGCCCGGTCATTGCCACCGTTCCAGCCGCGCATGATGAAGTGCGTTCGATCGAAGTGCTGGCGCCAAACGCTTGCCCGCGTTACCTGGGGCGTGTGATCCGTAACGTTGACCTGTCCAAGCCTACGCCGCTGTGGATGGTTGAGCGTCTGCGTCGTGCCGAAGTGCGCAGCATCGATGCGGCCGTCGACATCACCAACTACGTGATGCTGGAGCTGGGTCAGCCGCTGCACGCGTTCGATCTCGCTGAAATCAATGGCGGCATCCGTGTGCGTATGGCTGAAGAAGGCGAGAAGCTTGTCTTGCTCGATGGTCAGGAAGTCAGCCTGCGTAGCGATACGCTGGTGATCGCCGACCACACCCGCGCTTTGGCAATCGCCGGCGTCATGGGGGGCGAGCACAGTGGCGTCAATACCGCGACCACTCGCGATATTTTCCTTGAAAGTGCGTTCTTCGATCAGATTGCCGTTGCTGGCAAGGCTCGTTCCTACGGCCTGCACACCGACGCCTCGCACCGCTACGAGCGTGGCGTGGACTGGCAACTGGCTCGTGAAGCCATGGAGCGTGCCACCGGCCTGCTGCTGGAAATCACAGGTGGTGAAGCTGGCCCGATCATCGAAACCGTCAGCGAACAGCACCTGCCGAAGATCGCACCGGTCACCCTGCGTGCCCAGCGCATCACCCAGATGCTGGGTATGGAAATGGATTCGGCCGAAGTCGAGCGTCTGCTCAACGCTTTGGGCCTGACCGTTTCAGCCGATGGGGCAGGGCAGTGGCGCGTTGAAGTGCCAAGCCATCGCTTCGACATCAGTCTCGAAGTCGACCTGATCGAAGAGCTGGCGCGTCTGTACGGCTACAACCGTCTGCCGGTTCGTTATCCGCAAGCCCGTCTGGCGCCGCAAGCCAAGGCTGAAGCGCGTAGCGAACTGCCTGAGTTGCGTCGTCTGCTGGTAGCCCGTGGTTATCAGGAAGCGATCACCTACAGCTTCATCGATCCGAAACAATTCGAGTTGTTTAATCCGGGTGTCGAGCCGCTGCTGTTGGCCAACCCGATTTCCAACGACATGGCGGCCATGCGCTCGTCCCTGTGGCCAGGTCTGGTCAAGGCGCTTCAGCACAACCTGAATCGTCAACAGGATCGCGTCCGACTGTTCGAAAGCGGCCTGCGTTTCGTCGGTCAGCTGGAAGGCTTGAAGCAAGAGCCGATGCTGGCGGGTGTTGTTTGCGGTAGCCGTCTGCCGGAAGGCTGGGCGCAAGGTCGCGATGTCGTCGACTTCTTCGACGTCAAGGCTGACGTGGAAGCGGTGCTGGGCTTCGCCGGTGCACTGGATTCGTTCACGTTCGTACCGGGTAAACACCCCGCGTTGCACCCGGGTCAAACCGCGCGCATCGAACGCGAAGGTCGTCTGGTAGGTTTCGTTGGTGCAATTCACCCCGAATTGTCGAAAGCCCTCGGTCTCGACCGTCCGGTCTTCGTTTTCGAGCTGGTTCTGGCTGAAGTGGCGTTGGGCAAAATGCCTGAATTCCAGGAGTTATCGCGCTTTCCTGAAGTGCGTCGTGATCTCGCGCTGATTGCCGAAAAAGGCGTCGCGGCTAGCGCCGTACTGGACGTAATCCGTGAAAATGCAGGGGAATGGCTGACGGACCTCAGGCTATTTGACGTATATCAGGGTAAAGGCATTGATCCTGATAGAAAAAGCCTTGCCGTCGGCTTGACCTGGCAGCATCCATCGCGCACTCTTAATGACGATGAGGTGAATACCACGACGCAAAACATCCTCACCTCGCTCGAACAAAGGTTGAACGCCACGTTAAGGAAGTGACGTATGGGGGCTCTGACGAAAGCTGAAATGGCGGAACGTCTGTATGAAGAGCTGGGCCTGAATAAACGGGAGGCCAAGGAATTGGTCGAACTGTTTTTTGAAGAAATCAGGCACGCTCTTGAAGACAACGAACAAGTCAAATTGTCCGGTTTCGGCAATTTCGACCTTCGGGACAAACGCCAGCGGCCTGGCCGCAATCCGAAAACGGGTGAAGAAATCCCGATCACGGCTCGCCGTGTGGTCACCTTTCGTCCAGGGCAGAAGTTGAAGGCCCGAGTTGAGGCTTATGCTGGAACCAAGTCATAACGACGAGCTACCCGTCATCCCAGGCAAACGCTACTTCACCATCGGTGAAGTCAGCGAGCTGTGTGCGGTAAAACCACACGTGCTGCGCTATTGGGAGCAGGAGTTTCCTCAACTCAACCCCGTCAAACGGCGCGGAAACCGCCGGTATTATCAGCGACAAGACGTGCTGATGATCCGGCAGATCCGCGCGCTTCTTTACGATCAAGGGTTCACCATCGGCGGCGCACGCTTGCGTTTGTCCGGCGATGAAGCCAAAGACGACACCACTCAATACAAGCAGATGATTCGGCAGATGATTGCCGAACTGGAAGATGTGCTGGTGGTGCTCAAGAAATAAATTCATGCGTTTGAATACTTCCAGTTTTCAAAAGCTTGCGATATATTCTTGAGCGTTCTTCGAGGTGAAGAACGAGTTTCACGCCTAGTCGGGGCGTAGCGCAGTCCGGTAGCGCACTAGCATGGGGTGCTAGGGGTCGAGTGTTCGAATCACTCCGTCCCGACCATATTTATCAGTAACTTAGCCGAACTCTAGCCAGTTCGGCTTTTTTACGCGTAGGGACTTTTGCGGGGGATCATCCCGTTTTCCTCCTCAAAATGGTCAGCGCTGGCCCGCGAGAGTCAGTTGCCGATACTTTGTTCGCAGCCTCGATCAGATGCTGCAGCTCCGGGGTAGAATAGTGGCTCGTAATGCTGCCGTTCTTATGCCCCAATAACGCCTTCCGATCTTCCTCTGTCACGGTTGCCGCACGTAGCCTTCTGCCAAAGGTGTGCTTCAAGTCGTGAATCCTGATTGATATGAATCCGGGATGCGCTGGCGCCTGGTGGGCTTTTTCCCACTTGTCCGCCGCGCGCTTCCTGGCTTTCCTCCAGGCCGAGTCGTTCATCCGGTGCATGGCCGTGGCCCCAAACTGATCTGGTTGTCCGTATGGGAATACTAAGTCTCGGTGTAGCCCGCGCTGCCCATCAATGATGGACATCGCCACCTTGTTCAGTATCACCAGGCGCTCATCGCCGTTCTTTACCCCAGACTTATCATTTCGTCCGCCGAATCCAGGCGGTATCAGGAATACGCTGGTGTTCAGTTCCGGCACTCGTATCTCCCACTCCCATGCCAACTTGCAGACCTCCTGTTCCCGACAACCTGTGTTCACCTTGTAGAGGGCCATCCTCAACAGGTGATCTGGCAGCTCAGGAAACAAAATGGCCTGCTCTTCCCATGACAATGGGTAAGGCTTCCGGCTGGACTTCTTTTCCTCAAGCATCGAAATCATCGGCACGCTCTCCAGCCACGGCCGTTTTTCCGCATCCCGCCACTTCCTGTGGCACAGGTTCAGTATTCGAACAACCCGCTGTAGCGCGATGTTCACCGTCCTGTTCGATACCCCCGGCTTTACCTTCCCGGTGGTGGTCTTGCCTGGTTTCTTCCGATCCTTGATGAATTGCGCCAGCGTCCCGTCATCGATGTGGGTTATGGGCAAGTCGCCGATGTACGGATCGAGCTGTTCCAAGTGAGATGCTGACAGCCCAATTGAGGGTTGATCCTGAAACTCCACCAGGAACCGTGTCGCGGCTTCGCGCCAGGTTCGGACCTGACGCACGCCGTAAATCGATTCCTGCCGCAGCTTTTCAAGCCGGTGTATCAGGTACTGCTCGGCTTCTTCCCTTTCACTCGATCCAGTGCTTTCTTGAAGTCGCTTACCTCTGACGACTTTGTCGATGTGCCAAATGCCGTTCCTCTCGTAGAGGCCAGACATGGTTTTTCGCGCCATTTATTAACTCCTTGGCGCCCACTGCGGGGCGGATTGTTGTCCTCATTGCTAGCTTTTTCAATTGCCATCGATGCGATGTAGGCGTCTGCCCATGCATCCAACTCGTGCCGATCAAAGGCCACGCCCTGTTTTCCAATAGGGAACTCCCTTACGTGGGGGCGTACGGTGTTCTTGAATTCGGCGCGGCACATGCCGAGATATGCAGGGGCATCCATCGCCCGGATGAAGCGTGGCGGGGTCTCTGCGACCGTCGCTGCTCTTGTGTTGGCCATAGGGATTCCTCGCCACGCCTTTGCAGGGGTGGACTAAGTTGGGGATACGACTGCGCGCCTGGCTTATTGCGCGAGAGGTGGGTTCGAGACGAAGATGAGCGAATTAGTCGTGACGTAAGGAAGCAAAAATGGCTGGAAACGTGGATAGCGTGGGTGCCGACAGCGGTGCCAGGTATATGGCATTCGGAGACGACAGCCAATACGAAGGGGTTTTAGTCTTCGCTTTCATAATATTTAAAAGAACCCGGTTGAAATCGATTCTTCGGGAGTTCGAGGAGGTAAGGAAAAGGTTTAAATTTCCCGAGGGTGTAGGGATTCATTGTCGTGAACTTTTCAGTGGGCAGCGTAGGGATAAGTTGGGGTTGAGCCACTTATCCAGGGAAGACATAACCTCAATACTTACCAACCTGATCACGATAATAAACCGCAATGAAGCAGGTTTAAGGTTTGCTTATGCACTAGAGGACAAGGTCAAACATATGTTTGATGAGCCGCTGATGTTTGAATCGCCGGACGGTGGTCCGAATATCCAAATGCCGGCCAAATATGATCCGAAAGGTGTTCTCGGAACGCTAGCACAAGCGTGCTTTGTCGTCAGGCCAGACGGCGCTCACGGCCCGCAGGCCAAGGATTGTCAGATTCACATAGCTCCCGACACTACTCCAGTGAAGTTTCTCGGAGAACGAAAGCGGCAGGCTCACTTTCTAACCTCCGGGTTCAATGATGTCCATCCAGAACCGGGAAGGGTATATTCAGTTGAACCTTTAATAGGTGATGGGGGATATCCTCAGTTGCTGCAAATAGCAGACGTTCTTGCATATATTTGTGCCCATGCGATGCATCCTGAGGATGATAAGAGGAAATATTTAAGCCTATATATGAATATAAAAAAGCGAGTTAGGTCAGTTTATGGTTGCGACGATCAACTTTAAGCTTCAATCGATCGGTGGACTGTCTTAACTGCACGAGCTTTGTTACGGCGCCCCCTTCAACAAATCAATGACAATCTTGACGCCGCTGGCCACGCTGGCTGGCCGCTGTGCGGCGTACCGGGTCAGGTCGGCAATAGCTTTTGTCCGCACGGGTTCACGGCGGATGGCAGCGCCAAGGGCGCGTACCACCTCAAGGGCGTACCGCTTGCCCTCCAACTCCATGACCCGGTTGATTGGACCGGTGATGACCAGCTCGGGCAGCGGCTCGTTGGCCACGATTGGCGGCAGAAGCTTTGACGCAGGGGCAGGGTGGCGGGCACGGTCAAGCGCCT
Organism: Pseudomonas sp. SJZ080; assembly: GCF_007828295.1. NCBI lineage: Bacteria > Pseudomonadati > Pseudomonadota > Gammaproteobacteria > Pseudomonadales > Pseudomonadaceae > Pseudomonas > Pseudomonas sp. SJZ080. Next base: position 34,512 of record NZ_VIUK01000020.1, on the reverse strand, counting down.
GCTGTGCAAGTGAATTCATTGGGATACCTGCTGAGAAACGCTCAGACCTATAGCCACGGGCTGAACCCAGATTGGCATGCTGTTGAGCATGAAGGTTTCGCCGGCGGCGGCCAGCAGTAGGGTGGTGCCCATTACGTGGGCAATTGCTTCGGCGGCTGCCGGTGGTACTGCGTTGCCGATCCGTTCGCGCCAGGCCTGATCGCTAAGACCGTCCAGCTCGAACATTTCCTCGGGCTCGACCAAGCTTTGCAGCGCAGCCAGCTCAAGTGTGGTGAATGGCCGGTGCCAGGTGCCGTCGAGGCTTTCGATCACACAGGTCAGCCGCTCGTTGGCTTCCGGCATGCGTGGATCAGCGACGGACCACCGGCCGTTGTCTTGCCGGGCGCTTGCCGAGACGGCGCCGCACTGATCGTTCCAGCCAACAACGCCGTAATGCCCGCCGCTCAGGTATGCGTCACCCTTCACGCGTTTCATGCCTGGGCGAGGATCCGCGATCGACAGTTGCCCGCCTTGTACGCCCTTGCCACCTGCAATGATGGTTGAGCTATGGCGGTCCCATTCTTTGACGGCCAGGTTGTTGCTGTGTCGGTTCCAATTTGGCCGAGGGTCGGCAACGCTGAACGTCCCTTGCCCGGGCGACTTCACTCCGATGACCGCGCCGCTTGTTTCGTCCCAGCGCCGGACACCGTACTGCTGGTATTGCAGGGCGCCGGCTTTGCTGCGTGGATCCGCAACGGAGAACGCACCATTGGTTGGGCTGCTACGTCCGGCGACAGTACCGGCAGAGTCCTTCCAGTCGTGCACACCCAGGTAACCGGCGCGGTATTCCGGCACGATCACCAGGTCACGCAGGTAGCCGTCCTCGATCGCTAAATCATTCAGGCTGCGCCAGTCTTTGCCGGCGGTGACCAGGGCGAGGCGAACCCATGTCTTCCATTGCAGCGCCGGTACCCGGTGCATCGGCCCCGCGGCTTCTACGTCGCCGGCGAGAGGCATGCGGCCGAGGATTGAGCCAACAGACTTGAGGGTCTTTTTCTCCGGCTCGTACAGGAACGGCGGCACCTTCTCGATGTGTCGGGCCACCAGCAAGAAGCGCTTGCGACTCTGGGCCAGACCGCCGATGACTCCACAATCGTGGGTGGTTTCTGCAACCGCGTAGCCGAAGTGGCTCAGCAGCTTGTTGATCTGGTCCAGCAGGTGACGCCCACGAGTGGCGAGCCGTGGCACGTTCTCGAACACCAGCAGCGGGACCGGGTCGTCCTTCCAGGCTTCGCCGAACAACCAGATGCAGCGCAACGTCAGTTCGTTCAGGGCCTGATACTTCGGCGTGAGGCTCATCTTTTCAGACAGCAAGCCGGACGCGCCTTTGCATGGGCTGGAAATGAACACCGCGTCAGGCCGTTGATAGTTGGCGGCGCGGCGGATGTCGTCGACGGTGGCCTCACGCCAACCTGGTGGCGGCTCTTTACCGTGGAAGCGGATGTACTGATCTCGGGTGAACAGGTCCAGCAGCGTGCCTTTCACTCCGCTCAACCTTTCGAAGTCGGCCAGGCCAGCGGCATCAATGTCGACGCCGCCGATGCACTGCCATTCGGCTTGGATGTTGCCAACGATTGGCTTGGCCTTGTTGAACCCTTTGGCACCACCACCGAGGCCGCAGCAGAAATGAAAGTGTTTGAGTACGCGCTTAAGCATCATGCGGCGGTGTCCTTGTGAAAGAGGTTACGCCGGCAAACGCCGGCGCATGGTGGGGCAGGATCAAGCCACCTGAGTGACCGGCGGGTTCATCGCGAAGTAGATGCGGGCACAGGCTTCGGTGTCGGGCCGCGCGCGGTGGCCGCCGACCAACTCCTCGCCGGTGAAGTGCAGAAGGGCCTCGGCCACGGTCGGCACCTTGAATTGCTTGCCGAAGCCGGCGCGGATCATCTTCTCGGTGGGCGGGCACTGAACGATGTTCTTGCTCGACTGGCAGGTGCAGTAGCCGGCGGTGGCCTTGAACGCGTCTGCCGCTTCCTTGCCCCGGTACCGCGACAGCGCGATGCGCATGATCCGGTCATCAAACTGGATGTTGTGGGCGATACGCAGGCCGGCGCGGTCGTGAATGGCCATGAAGCCGTCCAGCGCTTCCGACTCAGGGATCCCCAAGTCCATGGCCATTTCATTGGTGATGCCGTGAATTGCGGTGACTTCAGGCGGGATCACCCAACCATCAGGGCGGATCATTGCTTCGAAGGAATCGACCAGGGTGCCGTCAGGGCTGTAGGCCAGAATGCAGATGTCCACCAGGTGCGGCTGGCGCGGATCGTCGCTTGGGTCGCGGAACAGCGGGAGGCCGGTGGTTTCAGTGTCGTAGGGGGTCAGCAGGTTCATGGGGCACTTTCCTTTAGGCGAAGAAAAGGCGCCCGAAGGCGCCGGCGGTGTTGCGGTGGGGTGGGTTAAACGACGTCTTCCAGCGAGGCGATGACCTTGTAACTGTGTTCCAGGGAGGTCGCGCCCTCGGTGTCGAGCTGGATCACTTCGTTGTCGAGCAGACGCAACAGCAGGACCATCACCTGGTCACTGTCGATGGCCAGTCGGCTTTGCACCCAGTGAGCTTTGAACGGCTTGGTATTGGCCTTGAGGACGATCAGCTGGGCGGCATCCTCATAGGTGAAATCGCCGAACTCTTTGTTGATGGCGGCTTGCTGGTCCAGCATTGGACGCAGCACTTCCCGAGCTCCGTTGGTGTTCATTGCCGTCACAATGCCTGTCTGCTCCATGCCTTCGAGCATCCGCGCCGCGCGGTTGTAGCCGATCTTCAGCTTGCGCTGGATGGCTGAAATAGAAGGGCGCCGCGTTTCCATCACGAAAGCAACGGCTTCCTGATACAGCGGATCTTCACCTTCGCCGTCATGGTCTGGCAGTTCCTCGCTGTCCGGTTCATCCGGGCCGCTCGCCGCCTGTTTTCGGTCGAACAGACTGCCGGTCAAATCGCTGCTGTGCAGTGGCAAATCGCGCTGATCACGTTCAACCGTGAGGCTGTCGAGGCCCTCGGCATAATCGTTCGGGGCCAGCACCAGCAGGCAGAGCTTGCCGGCTACGTCGATCAGGCCGTGACGATTCGGATCCTGAGCATCAATCGTCGCGGTGACCGTGATGCTCTTGGCCTTGAACTTGGCATCGGCCACTGTCAGTGGGATGGTGTCGACGCTGCGAGACGAAATGATCCCAACAGCGGTGTAGACCGCTTCGGTGACTTTTTCGGTAACCCGGTCGGTCACTTCCTGGCGCTGGCCTTCGTTGAGTTTGTTGAACGGTGCGGCGATGTTCTGCCATTCGAACATGGCGGCTTCGACCAGATCGCGCACCAATAGCTGATGGGCCAGCACCGAAGGCATCACGCCGTGCATCTTTGCGCGTTCGATGGCCTCGAAGTGTTCAGTTTTCATAGAGTGTCCTCAGTGCTTGGCGATGCGCTCAAGCTTTGATTGTTGAGCTGGGCTCAGGTTGGTGTGGGCGCCGTAACGCTTGAAGCTGGCGCGGATGTTCTCGACGAATTCCATTTCCCAGCCGCCGCTGGCGTGAAGCTCAGCGGAGACCAGGATCGCGGCGAACTCCTCGATGCTGTCGTAGATATCTAGAACGGATTCGGAAGCCATGGACGAGCCCCCTGATCAGGCTGCGGCCTGGTTGCTCTGCACTGCCTGAATGTGATGGATCAGGGCGGTGCAGATGAGAGGGAAGTCGCTGGCGCGATACAGCTGCGCGCCCTGCTTGCGCTCCACCGCTTCGAAGCCCAGGGAGCGCAGGAACTCAGCCGACAGCGTGAAGCCCAGGCGCGAGGTGATATCGCCCAGCTTTATGCGCTGGCCATCGTCTGCCGGCGTTTGGGTAATTGTCGAAACCGTTGCGGTTGTGGTGACCGGCGCCGGTTCGACCGTCTTAGGCTCAGGCTCAGGTTCTACAACCTGTGCAGGCGTTACGGCCGCTGCAGCTTGCTGCTTGGCTTCTTCCTGCTGTTTCAGCTCGGCCTGCTGCTGTTCGTGCTCGCTGATCCGAACCTTGATCAATGCAACCAGGTCGTCGTTGGCCTTGAGCACAAGGTCCTGGGCATCGTGGAACAGGAAGCCGTGCTTAATCGCCAGTTCGTTCAGGCTTTTCAGGTTCATCCGGATCAAGTCAGCAATTCGGCTGGCCTCGATCTTGGCGCGGGCCAGCTCAGCGTCGGCGGCTTCCTTGAGGCTGTCGATGGTGCGTTTTCCCTTGATGACGCCAGCGAAGTCCGCCAGCACCTTGGGCATCCGGATTCGGCTGTTCAGCGTTTCGTTGATCTGGTCGATGTGCGCCTGCAAGGCCTTCGCCGCATCCATGACGATATCGCTACGGATAATGTCCTTGCGCGCCTTGATCAGCTTTTCCAGTTCCAGGCGCTTGCGCCGCGTCTCTGCCGCGATGTCATCGATCGCCTTGAACAGCACGTCGATGCTTTCGGTTTGGCTCAACGCGTGTTCTTTGGCGGCCTTCAGCTTGTCCTCAACCTCGCCGCACCACTTAACCGTTGCATCGGCGTCGGCGAAGTCCTTGTCGGTCGATAACTCGGTGTTGATGTCGCTGATTACCGCCAGGGCGTGGGACTTGAACGCGTCCAGGTTGCTGGCGGTGACCATGCCAGTTACGTCGATGCGCAGCGCCGGCAGTTGGTCGGGTGCAGCGCCAATCGCCTCTACCTTTGCTTGCTGCGGCACAAATTCGCCAAGTTCCTGCTCGAACTGGGCCCAGCCAGCGACCAGTTGCTCACGGCGACCAAGCACGGGGCTGTATTCCATGTGGGCGAATTTGTTGTTGGTGCCATCCGAACAGACGAAAATCACGCGTTCGGCGCCGCTGACCAGCAGCTGCTGCTCAAGCTGCCAGTAGTAGTGCGGCTCCAGCTCGCCGGCGCGGATTTGTGCAACCACCTTCTCGTTCCACAGCTTGTGTTCGAACAGGACGTCGCCCAGCATCGTGGCGCCGTCCATGGACGCAAGCAGGTTGCCGCTGGTACCGACGATTGGGTAGAGCTCTTCGCCGATCATTTCCTCGACCAGGGGCCGGGCCATTTCCTCAGTGGCGTGGCCACGGTCGAACGCGGCCTGTTGCTGCGGGGTGACGTCCGGAACAATGCCGGTTTTCTTCATGGACAGCAGGTCGTTGCGGGTCTGGAACTTCGAAGCGCTCATCATCGCGGGTGCCTCCGAAGCGGTGAAGTAGCTGGAACGAAGGGCGTGCCACTCGGGCGTACCTTGCTGGACGTTATGCACTTGCATCAGTGTGATCTCCTTCGATTGGCGCCAGGGCGTGGATACGCTCGATCTGCTCGGTGGTGAGGACGTACTTGCTGGTCAGGGTGCTCAGCAGGTGTTCAGGGCTGGTGCGGTTCTGCGCGATCATTCCGCGCCACTTGTCCGCGTTTTCTTCCAGCTTGCTGTCGGGATAAGCCGGCAACTGCTTTGGCTCGTCGGCCTTGCGGACGTGGGTCTGGTTGAGCTCGCGCTCGGTGGGAATGTCCTGGACTTCCTCGGCCATCGGCATGCCGCGCAGCACGTCAGGGAAGACGTCGCGCAGAGCAAAGGAGCGGGCACGCATCTGACGCATGCGTTTCGGGTATTGGCTCCACGGGCCCTGTTTGCCTTTGAGGCCAGCCAAGCCGGCATCGGTCATGCTGAACGTGCGGGACTGTTCCTCTTCGCCGACGCGCTTCACCCGGCATGTTGCCGTCTCGCCATCGTCGGTTTCGTACACGTACTCACACAGCGGCGAGCTGCGGACCAGGGCGATCACTGCGTCACCCCAGAGCGACGGGCGACCGTTGATGACCGCAATGCTTTGCATGGCCTGCATGGGCTGCAAACCCAGTTCCATGCCCCACTGGACAGCCACCAGGATGTTGGCCGGCTTGCGTTGGAAGTCCTTGGGGACGATGTCGGAGTTGGCGAGGTAGTCGGCGAACTTCAACGCCTCGTCGAGGTTCTGCGGCGCGAGACTGAATGTCTGCTTGATGGCTAATTCGGACACAAGAGTTTCCTTGCCGCGACGTGCGCAGCATTGAAGAGGGTTAGCGGGAAGGGTTAGGCGGAGCGGGCAGCCAGCATTGCGTCGGCTTCGATGTAGCGGATCGTCGCAATCATTTCAGCCAGTTCGCTTGCGGCCGGGTTGCGGCCATACGTTCGATAGAACACGTCGACAGGCACGTACTGGCTTACATCGCACTTGGCCGCAAAGTAGTCGCGCAGGCTCATGCCATATTCGGCGTGACGGCCATAGCCTTCTGTGCCGATCATCCCTTGGCTTGAGTCGTACACACACTGCTCGGCGGGCATCGGAAAAGCCGGCCCGCCATCTGGTTTGGTTTCCATGATGCTTACCTATTGAGTGATCAGGCCGCCGATTGCAGGGCCCAAGAGAACGATGGTGAGGAACAAAAGGCCGACTGCGGCTGAGGTCCAGCGGATGGCGCGGCGCCGGTACCGCTGAGCAGTGGTCACCCCGATGAACCCATCATGTCGTCGCCGAAGCACTCGCCGTTGCAGACCTCGCTGCCGCACTCACGGCACTGATCATCCGGTTGCAAGTCGCGTTGGCAATTCTCGCCGCCGCAATGTGGACACCTGGTCCCGGTGAGGTTCGACAGGGGGCCGACCCAGTGGATGCCGAGTCTGTTGCACTTGCTGCAAATCATGGTCATGGCCGAACCCTCACCGCGATCCGACCGCCCTTGATAGCTGCCGCCAGCTTGGGCGGAAGCGCCGATACAGGAAGATCGCGGGGTAGGCCGACGCCAAGAATGGTCAGGGTTCGTTCGATTTCGGCGATTTGCTCGTCGATCAGTGATTTAACTGGTGGTGTGGTCATCGGTATGACTCCAGTTTCTGCATCAATTCCTGATGCTGGATCTCGATAATCCGGTTGTGCCGGGCCTTGTAGTGGCCGTACTCCCGGTTATCGATCGCACCCAGCGAGTGAGCCATTTCGTAGGCCATGCTCGTTTCAGCATGCAACTGCGCTGATGTGCTGCCCGCATTCAGCTGAGTGAACCGAGAGTCGATCATGTCCACGGCGATTTGATGCTGGCGGCTCATGCTGCCCACCGTTTCTGCCGGCGGTTGATGGCGTCAATCTCAACCCACAGCGCCGTTTCAATCTGACGGCCGAGCGAATGAGCCAGAATCGGCAGTTGATACGGCTCGACATCCATTCGGATCCCGTCATCGTCGTAGCAGATGCCCGACACAACCTTGAACTCGAGTTCGCGGCAGCCCTGAGCATCCCAGTCACTGGACCAGGTGCCGGGGCAAGGTGGCGTGTTCTCGCAATGGGTTACCTCCACTTGGAGGACAAACCCCTCAACAACTATTTCGTGTTCCATGGTGCCTCCAAGCGGTGATTACATCCGTCTGCCCACTCGCCGAGTGGACAGAGGCGATGCAAATTCCGGTGTTTCCTTATCTCCAGCCGCGACCCTGTCCGCTGGAAAACTGATTTGGGGCTTTACGCTGCGCACCCTGGGACAGTTGCCATCCCTCTGAACCGTTAAGGCCGGTTCATCGCTACCTGTGGTGAAGCGGTGAAACTAAAGAGCGGTGGCTTTCGCCGGCTTGCGTGTTCATGTGCGTGTTTCCTGTGATCAATAATCACGCAATGTGTTTGCGCTGTCAAACACGTATCGTGATTTATTTTTCTGAAGGCGAAAAAAACCCGGCATCAGCCAGGCTTTTTGGAAGTGAGGGCGGGTTTCTAGCTTATTAAGTCGGGTCTTATACGAATGAACGCTGGATAGTTACTTTTTCTTGCAAGGAAACGTCCGCGAGAGAGACTCATAAACCAATCCAGATGCATCTTGGTTCCACTGTTCAGGGTTATTACGGAGATATTTTAGGGTAATTGCGGCCAATTGACCGTAAGTGACATTGTCTGGAGGGCATAAGCCAACTCCTCGAAAACTGTCAGCAACTGCCGAAACGTAACCGAAAAAAGATCCGCCAGTGAAAGAGGTGCCCGCTTGGTTTGTCTCGTAGTCTTTGCCCCAGTCCACCAGGTTTTTGCCCGTTGCGGCCCATGCTGGGCTAGCGCTGAGAATACCAGCGACCAGGATAAATTTTACGAATCCTTTCATGGAAATTATCCCTCACCGTTACAGAATTAGAGTCCAGTCATTTTTGTATCGATGACGCGCCCGATGAACTGGCAGTTCCCATTGATTTCGATAGTGCGATAGCTCGGGTTCAGCGGCTTTAAGTACTTGTTGCCGGCGTCTTCGATGAATTGTTTGAAAGTAGTTTCACCCTTGTCGATCAGCTTCACCACGTAATATTTACCGCTGATTCGGTCGGCTTCTGGCCGCACCAAGATGCGTGAACCCTCTGGAAAGCTTGGGTTGCCGTTACAGGTCATTGAGTCGCCGCGTACGGTCAGCCAAAACCCATTTTCACCAGCGTTCTCGGTCGATGACAGCCATTCATCAGCATCCCCTGGGTGATGGTTGTCCGGTGACTCTGCCCATTCGCCAGCCATAACCCAGCTGATCAAAGGGTAGGCCTTGGGCGCCTTGGTTGGCTGCAAGGCCATCTGCACATTTTGTACGCTGTCGTCGTCCTCCAGTAGCAGTGCTTCCGGTGCAATTCGAAGAGCAGCCGCAATCGTCCTGACATCGTCGAGCGTTGGCTCGCGTGAATCAGTCTCGTAATTGCCTATCCGGGACTGTGAGCCCCAGCCGCACGCCATCGCCAAAGCCTTCTGGGACATGCCCAGAGCCCGCCTGTAATGCTTGATTCTTGAGCCGAGTGTGTTCATGGCTGCGAGTTTAATCACGCAACGAAATGAACTGTTCTCACTTATCGTGTTTGTGTTAATCACGTTATGTGTTTATCCTTCGCTAAGATCCACAGGAGGCTAAGCCCATGAACCGTATCCGTGAAATCAGGGAAAAGGCTGGAATCCGCCAGTCCGACCTGTACCGAAAGCTGAGCTGGGGGCAGTCACGTATCGCCAACTACGAGAGTGGCGAACGGACTCCATCCCTTTCTGATGCCCGCTTGATCGTTGCCGCGTTGAATGATCTCGGTGCCACTTGCGATCTGGCCCAGGTGTTCCCTGAGCCAGGCCAGTCGGCGGCCTGACTATGTCGAGCCCATTGAACCAAGAGCAGACCGTAAGGGCCCGCAAGAACTATTCGGTCCTCATGCAGCGTCTTGCATCGATCGGCAACGGTCCCGTCGCGGTTGCAGTCGGTTGCGATGAGGCCACGATCAGCCGCATGAAACCGGAGAAGTTTGAGCAGTTCGCTCAGATCCTGGCCGTTCTCGACCTGAAAATTGTCCCCAACGAAATGCGTTGCTTTAACCAGCGCGATATCGAGGCGATTTTTCATCAGGCCAAGCGCTGGATGGAGCATGTGCAGCACGTTGACCAGTTGGAGGAAGACTGACCATGGATTGGCTCAGGCTCTGGCACGACATGCCAAACGATCCGAAATGGAGAACCATCGCCCGCGTTTCCTCGCAGCCGATATCACTTGTCCAGGCCATGTATGTGCATCTGCTCGTTGACGCGTCACGAAATGTCACGCGCGGTCACGTGACAGTCACGAAAGAGGATATTGCGTCCGCTTTGGACGTGACAGACGAGCAGGTTGAAGCCGTATTTTTGGCCATGCAGGGACGTGTCATGGACGGTGATCGGTTGTCCGGATGGGAAGGGCGACAACCAAAACGTGAAGACGCTGGCAACCCTGAAAGCGGCGCCAAATCAGCTGCGCAACGAAAAAGGGATCAGCGAGAGCGGTTGCGAAGGGAAGCCGAGGAAAAGGAGAGTCACGGCGCGTCACGCACAGTCACGCCGAGTCACGACAGATTAGATACAGATAAGAATAAAGAACACACACATACCGCGCAGACGAAATTTCCGCTCCACGACGTTTGGGAGCCCGACCCCAAGACTTTCACCGCCGTCCTGTTTCGCAATGGCATGGCCGGGCAAACCTTCGAAGCCGACCAGCTTCTTGAATTCCGCTCCTACTGGATCAGCCGACCCGATGACCTGAAGACCCAGGCTCAGTGGGAACACGCGCTCGCCCAGCAACTGAAACGCCAAGCACGCACCCAGCAAGCCAACGGGGGAACACTCAATGACACCGGTAGACGAACTGCTCCAATCCGCTCGCGTAACGCTCACGACATCCTCAACGACCCTAGCTGGTGAGCCAGTAGCCGAAAACGTTACCCCGCTGGAGCAGCAAGTGCGCCGGGCAGTTCGCCGTGTCTTCGCAACGCTGAAAACCGCGTTCCCTGCCTGGTACGAAAAGCACTATGGCGATGCACGGGCTGAGCAGCTCGCCCGCCGCGTGTGGATGACCGGGATTCAGGAACTGGGGGACGAGGCTGTAAACCGTGGTCTGCAACGCATGGTGCTGGAGTGCAAGTTTCCACCATCGCCCAGCGACTTCATGGATCTGTGCGAGCGCGTTGACGACATGCCCTCGGAAGCCCAGGCATGGGATGAAGCGCTGCGTGGTTCCTACAGCCACAAGGCTGTGAAGATCGCCGCCGAAGCGACAAGCACGTTCGATCTACGCGCCGGCAACCACAACGACAAAGCGCTGAAACAACGCTTCGAGCGCAACTACGCCATCGTCATGCGCCGCGCCCAGACCGGCCAGCCGCTCGAAGGCCGCATTGCCAAAGGCATTGGTAGCGACAGCATGCGACCCCGCGAACAGGTCCAGCTCGAACACTCCCGCAAGGAAGCCGAAGCGCTGGTCATCGCCCAGGGCATCCCGGCCAACCCTCAATCTGCCCGCGCCATGTTGCTGGCAAAACTCGGTATCCGGAGAGAAGACCATGCTTGATCAAAGGCCCGTTTCGTTCGTGGTACCGGGCGAAGCCGTGGGGAAGGGCAGATCACGCGTCAGCACCATCGGTGGGCATGCACGCATGTTCACCCCAACCAAGACCGCCAACTACGAAACCCTCATTTCCATGGCCGCACAGCAAGCCATGAACGGCCGCGACCTGTTCGCCGGCCCCGTCATGGTGGAAATGAAAATCATCGTGTCCGTGGCTGCGTCCTGGTCGAAGAAGAAAACCGCCGAGGCCCTGCAAGGGCTGGTGATGCCAACCAAGAAGCCAGACGCGGACAACGTCCTGAAGGCTATCTGCGACGGCATCAACGGCATCGTGTTCAAGGATGACGTCCAGGTGGTCAACGTCTCGCTGAGCAAGCGTTTCGGTGAAACCCCGGGCGTACTCGTTCGTGTTGTGCCGCTTGAGGGGAAGTCGTCATGAACACAATTTTGATTGCTGGATTCACTGCCTTGTCCGCGCTGGTGTTCATGGCGTTGAAGCTCTACTGGATGGGTCTGCCGTCCGTCTGCCAATAACCCTGGGGAGGGGAGCACATGAAAAAGCCAGTCATGCAATGGGCCTGCCGCGAGCTGGTAGACGGCTGGGTAATGATCGGGGTGGACGTAGATCTGTCAGCACCAGGTGAGCCTGAGGGGCTGCTTGGGTACCGCAGAGCTGTGCATCCGTTCCAGTTCGATGGATCCGATGATCCGGTTATGGACTTCAGTTTTGTTATCGCTGAAATGACTTGCCGCGTAATGAGGGGGGTGGAGGGGGCGGAGGGCGCGCAACTGCTCTCTGCCTCGCGTGCGCGCGCGTTTGGGGGCTGACCATGCTGGCCGTAGCCCAGCAGCGAGTCGAACACCGGGTTGACTGGTTTCAGGTCATCACGGCCTTGTCACGTACCGGCTATTCCCCGCAGTCGGTTGCTGATGTCATCGGAGTTGCGCGCACCACGTTGTTGGGCTGGAAACAAGGCGCTGAACCTCGCTACACGGAAGGGGAGCGACTTGTGTTGTTCTGGTGCCAGATCACGGGGAACGACAGATCAAGACTGCCCATGGTCGCTAAAGGTGACTGGTGGGCTTATCACTCAGGTTGACCGGCGCCGGAGTCAGTGTTTCGGCGCCCAACATGGGGATCGAGAAAATTCTTGGGAGTGTGTTGCATGTTGAGAAAGTGCGGTTATATTCGACATCACTGGACACATCACCAGTACCCGAAACCAAAAAAAAACCCCCGACGTTGCCGCGTCGAGGGTTTGGTAGAGGGGAACGGATTACCCAGTTTCTCCTCCGGTGTACAGCTTGAAGTTCCTGCAAGGTCTTCAAAATCACACTTCGGCCTAGGGCTGAAGGTGTATGAACTGTATTTACGTAAATACGTAACGTCAATATATGCCTAAAAGATTAGCAACAAATTGACGCAGTATAGCGACCGGAGGTTCCTCAACTCGATGAAGGGAACCACGAATGGATCAACGTAAAGCAGTACTGGAACTTGTAGACGCCTTGGGAGAGGCAGCGGAGAAAGCCCGATCTGTGCTGGCATTGCTGCGTGAGAACGGCACGTACATTGAAGGCTTCTCGATCACCCATCAAAACGTGATGGGTGCACTCTGGGTGTTGGATGATCACATCAAACACATCGAGGGTCGTCTCGCATGTTTTAGGCTACCGCCAGCTGCTAATGATGATTGACCTGTAACAGAGCCCCGCCACGGCGGGGTTTTTACTGCCTCCCAAATAGTCGGGAACCCGACACCCAACCCCGCTGATCCTTACCTCGTCGAGTAACCCGACCCCGCCCTGTGCGGGGTTATTTCTTTCCGAGGTATCAAATGGCAGAGCCAAGCAGCGGGGCAGTGTTGGCCGCAGGGATTGTCGGTGTCACCGCTGTGAGCTCGTGGCCAGGTGTGGACCCGAACGCGGTGGTGGGGGCATTCGCTGGTGCAATGTTCATCGTGGTCTACGCGAAGGACCTCACTCCGCTGGCCCGTCTGGGCTATTTCATCGCGTCATGGGTGGCCGGTTACTACGTTGCAAGCGAAGTGATCGGCCGTGAATGGGCCAAGACATCTGGCCTTGTCGCTTTCTTCGGCGCGCTGTTCTGCGTGACCATCTGTATCAGCCTTCTGGAGTGGTTTGGCGGCGGCAAGGTGCCTGGGTGGCTGCAATGGCTCCTCAATCTTCGTGGAGGTCGTCCCAATGGTTGATCCATGGACTCTTCTTGCAGGGGGTGTCTGTGGCGCCATCTGCATCCGCATCGCTTTCTATCGCCGGCAGGGTGCCCGATACCGCGCTGGCGTGTCATGGATGGCCTACGCGCTGGCCGCCGCAACAGGCTGCGAGTGGCTGTCGATCATGATGTCGGTCCTCTTCTCCAGGCCTACCCCCGCCGTTTCCCCTTTCCAGCTGATCGTTCTGCTCGTCCTGGTGGTGCTGGTCTACCGGGCTCGCGGCAACGTGGCGCGCATCCTGAGGATGGACTGATGGTCGCCAACGACATCGATGTACTGGCCCGCACGCTGTGGGGTGAAGCACGCGGCGAAGGTCCAGCAGGGCAGGTCGCTGTTGCCTGGACCATCCGCAACCGGGTGAACGATGGCAACCCTCGGTCGTGGTGGGGCGAGGGCTATGCCGGCGTGTGCCAGGCCCCGTGGCAGTTCAGCTGCTGGAACAAGAACGACCCGAACTATCCCTACCTGAGTGGCGCCAAGCAGATCCCGCCCAGCCAGTACGCCCTGGTGATGCGCAACGCCAAGCTCGTCGTCGATGGCGCAACGCCTGACCCAACCGGCGGCGCCACTCACTACTACGCCAAGAGCATGAAGACCGCGCCCAAGTGGACTGTGGGAGCGAAGCAAACCGTCACCATTGGCAACCACGTGTTCTTCCGAGACGTGCCGTGAAGATCCTCGCCGGCATCTGTGCCGCACTGGCCATCGGGCTGCTGCTGGCGCTTTGGCGCGTCGACCACGTCAGCACAAAGCTGGCATCTGCCGAGGAAGAGGTCACCACGCTGACCAACGCCGCCGAGTCCCGCCGCAATACCCAGCGCCTGCTGGCCCAGCTCGACACCGACCACACGAAGGTACTCACCGATGTTCAAGCCCAGCACAAAGCCCAGCTTGCTCGCGTTGGCACTGGTGCTCAGCGGCTGTCAGTCCCAGCCCGTTGTCCCGCAGTGCGAGCCACCGCCACCACCGCCGGCGTGGATGATGCAGAAGCGAGAGCCGACATTGACCCCGCGGCTGCTCAACGAATTGTCGCCATCACCAACGACGGAGACGAAGCCATCATCGCCTTGAACGGGCTGATCGATTACGTGGCCACCGCCTGCACCCCTCGCAAATAGTCGGGAACCCGACAGCCTGCCCACCTGATCCTTGGCCCTCAATTCGTTGATTCCCCATCAACCCGAGGGCTACACCCATGCCAGAAGCCACTATCCGCGAAGTCGATTATCAGGATGTTTTGAAAGCGCAAATCCTTGTTGAGATCGCGGGAACGCTGGTCAGTCGCGTTGCACCGTCGAACAACATGGACGTTCAGGGCGCCGCTAACACGCTGAGCGTTGACTTGATTTCCTATGCCAAGCAACTGCTGAAAACCCCTGTACCGCCTGAGCCTGAAGCCCTCGCTGCCTCGCCCGCCGAGTAACCCGTCCAGCAACTGCTGATGCCCGGTCACGTGCCGGGCTTCACACCATCAGGAGACAAGACCATGCCCGGTCCAGATGATTTGAAGATTCAAACCCCAGGCGAACCGCTTGGCACTATGACGCCGCTCGCAGCAGCAGTGACCACTGCCAACGAGGCCGACACCGCCCAGGCACAGCCTCCGCTGTACGCCGCCAAGCACAGTGCCGGTGGCCGCTGGCACGTCGTGACCAATGACGCTGACGCCACCCGCGTTGGTGACTTCGTTGGCGACAAGGTTTCGATCGTTGCCGAAGTCGAACGCATGAACGCCGGCGGTGAGCCGTTGAAGCTGGACCCGGAGCGCCTGCAAGACCGCGCCGACCAGGCACAGCCCAAGCAATCGGCGACTACCGACGTCGACGCCACCAAGCTCAAGCAAGCAGTCATGACGCCTGACGGCTGGCTGTGCCCTGAACCACCGGTCAAGGAGTAAGGCGCATGGGAAGTAAGCCGAAGAAGCCGCCAGCCCCAGTCGTTGTGGCGCCGCCTGATCCGCAGATCGAAGCCACCAAGGCTGCTGATACTGCTGCCATCAAGGCCAACGAAGAAACCGCCGCCCGCAAGAAGCGTAAGGCCGAGAGCAGCCTGCTCACGTCCGGCGCCCAAGGCACCGGCTCTGTTCTATCCCAAGGCAAGAGCACCCTCGGATCATGAACGCATCCCAGATCTGCAAAACGTTGAGCACCCTGAAGTCGCTGCGCTCGCCGCATGAGCAGACCTGGCGCGACTGCTACGACCACAGCTACCCCGTGCGGGGTAGTGGCTTTTCCGGTGAGTCGATCACAGCGACCGAAGCGCAGTCGCGTAAGGCCCGCATGATCGACGGCACCACCACTGATGCTGTGCGTATCCTGTCATCGGCCATCATGTCTGGTGTCACGCCTGCAAACTCTGTGTGGTTCGCCCTGGACGCTGGCCAAGAGAGTGATGAAGAGCGCCGCTGGATGGACGACAGCGCCAAAATCCTTTGGGAGAACATTCACGCCGCCAACTTCGACGCCGCCGGCTTTGAGGGCATGATCGATATCGTGTGTGCTGGCTGGTTTGCCATGTACATCGATGCGGATCAAGACAACGGCGGCTTCGTGTTCGACCTGTGGCCTATCGCGAGCGTGTACTGCTCCGCATCCAAGGCGGGCGGGCAGATTGACACCGTGTATCGCGAGTACAGGCTCACGGCAGAACAGGCAGTCAACGAGTTCGGCGAAGAGAACATCAGCGAGACCACCCGCAAGCTGGCCAAGGACAAGCCACAGGAACTGGTTTCGTTCATCCACGCGATCTATCCGCGCACCACACACATGGTCAACGCCAGGCTGGCGAAGAACATGCCGATCGCCAGTTGCAAGGTGGAGGTCGGTGCGCAGCTTCTGGTCAGTGAGTCTGGCTATCACGAAATGCCGGTAGTCGTGCCGCGCTGGATGATGATCCCCGATAGCGTGTACGCGACCGGCCCGGTTTCGGATGCTCTGCCGGACTCCCGAACCCTCAACGAGCTGTGCCGTATGGACTTGGCTGCCGGTGACCTGGCCATCGCCGGCATGTGGATTGCCGAAGATGACGGGGTACTAAACCCGCGCACGGTCAAGGTGGGCCCGCGCAAGATCATCGTGGCCAACAGTGTCGACAGCATGAAGCCACTGCAAAGCGGCTCAAACTTCCAATACGCCGAGACGAAGATCGCCCGCATTCAGGCTTCGATTCGACGGATCCTGATGGCCGACCAGCTCCGCGCCCAGGACGGGCCGAGCATGACCGCCACCGAGGTGCACGCGCGTGTCGCCCTGATCCGTCAGTTGCTTGGCCCAGTCTATGGCCGCATGCAGTCGGAGTACCTGCAACTTCTGATCGAGCGCTGCTTCGGTATTGCCTACCGTGCTGGCGTGCTGGGTGCCGCCCCTCAATCGTTGACCGATCGTAACTTCACGGTTCGCTACACCGGCCCGCTGTCACGCGCCCAGAAACTGGAAGAGGTCACCGCGATTGACACGTACGTGGGCGGCGCACTGGCCATCAAGGCCGCTGATCCTACCTCGGACATCATGGACAACATCGACATGGACGCCGCCCAGCGCTTCAAAGGCGAGGCGCTGGGGGTTCCTTCATCCGTCATCCGCAGCGAAGCCGCACGCGACAAGCTGCGCGAGAAGAGAGCCCAAGACCAGCAGGCGGCGCAGGAACAGGCCCAGCAGCAGATGCTGCAGCAACAGGCCGGAGAGACCGCCATCAAGCAAACAGCAGGGGCCGCAGCGTAATGGCGATCGAAGTCGATGCAGCAATGTTCAAGCGCGTTTTCGAGGACCACCACGAAGGGCGGTTGATCCTCGAAGCGCTCACCCATCAGTTCGCCCGCCCCGCAGTGGTAAAGGGCGGGATCGATGCGGTGCTCGAAACTTACCAGCGAGACGGCCAGCGGCGAGTGCTGGAATTCATCGTTGCCCAAATCAACAGAGCAAATGGAGTAGATACCAATGCGTTTGAAGAATAGTTTTGCCCGTTTCATGGGCGTGATGTTCATGGCTGAAGCTCCGGCAGATGGTGTGCCTGGTGCAGTAACAACCGAACAACCGGCTTCCGTGCTGGCAGCTGCCACGCCAGCCGCGGCTGTTGTGCCGGGCCCGAACGATTACATCCCTGAGAAGTATCGGACCAGCAAGGAAGATGGATCGCTTGACCTCGAAGCGTCCACCCGCAAGCTGGCCGAGTCCTACAGTCATCTTGAAAAGCGCATGGGCTCAGGTGATGTGCCACCCAAAACCCCGGACGAATACGCGGTCAAGCTGGAGGGCGTCGAGGGCTTCAACTGGGACGAATTCAAGGCTGATCCAGAAACCCAGTCGTTCCTTAAGGGGGCTCACGCCAAGGGACTGAGCAACGACCAGGTGCAGTACGTGATCGGCGAATACATGAAGGCGGCGCCCGGCTTGATCGCTGGTGCTGCCGTGCTCACCACTCAGGACTGCACCACCGCGCTGAAAGCGGTATGGACCGATGAGCAGGCCATGAAGACCAACGTCACTGCGTCTTACCGGGCTGCTGAAGCGTTTGCCAGCGAGCCGGGCAAGCCAGGCAACTTCGGCGCACTGATGGAGAAGTACGGCAACGATCCCGACTTCATCGCTTTCACCGCCAACATCGGCAAGGAGCTGAAGGAAGACCGCCCAATCAACGGCGGCGCCGTAGTGAGCGATGGTGATTTCGCGGTCAAGACTTCGGAGTTGCGCCAGCAGTTGCAGGATCTGCCGCCCCACGATGCCAAGCGCGCCGGCATTCAGGCGCAACTGGATGACCTCTACAACCGCAAATACAACACGCCTACATCCCGCTTCTAACCCCCGCTGCAAATAGTCGGGAAACCGACACCCACCATGCACAAACATCGCAGGCATCCCAGCAATGGGCCGGCCTGCGATGGCACGCAGACACCCGGACAGCCCCGAGGCGCAGCAAAGCCGATGCACGCCAGGAATACCGGCCCGCGTTGCGGACACCCGGCAGGCAAATCCCTTATCTGCATTGGAGTGCATCGCATGTCTCAGCAAATTACCGAAGCCTTTGTTCAGCAGTTCGCTGACAACTTCCGTCACCTCGCGCAGCAAATGACCTCGCGGTTCGAAACCCGCGTGACCATCGAGCCCAACATCGTCGGCATGTCGAAGTCGGTTAACCGCCTGGGTCAGCGTACCGCCCAGCGTCGCACCCAGCGTCACGCTGACACCCCGATCAATGACCAACCACACAGCACACGCTTTGTGGATCTGTTCGATTGGGACGATGGCGACATGATCGACGACCAGGACAAGATTCGTATGCTGGTTGATCCGACGTCGGACTACGTCAAGGCGATGGTTGCGGCGCTGAACCGTGCCAAAGACGACGTGATCATCGGCGCCTTCGGCGGCAACTCGCGCGCTACCACCGGCAACATCATCCTGCCAACCACGCAAAAAATCGCGGTGGGTGGTACCGGCTTGACCAAGGCCAAGATCATCCAGGCTCGCAAGCTGTTCCGCCGTAACGAAGCGGATAACCACAACGGTGAAGAGCTGTTCATGACCTACACCGCTTCCGCTGCTGCCGACATCCTCGCGGACAGCACCCTGACCAGCGCTGACTACATGGCCGGCAAGTTCCTTCAGGAAGGCGACGTGGAAGGTAAGTGGATGGGCTTCACCTGGATTCCTTCCGAGCGCACCCCTTATGACGGTTCAACCCGCCGTCTGTACGCCTGGGCGAAGTCCGGCGTAACCCTGGGCAAAGGCAAGGACATCACCACCAAGGTTGGCGAGGATCCGGGCAAGGGCTTCAACGTGCGGATCTACGGCAAGCAGTCCATTGGTGCCGTGCGTACCGAGGAAGAAAAGGTTGTTGAAATCTCCGTAACTGAGGCCGCGTAAGCGGCTTCGGCTTCCCCCTCTTTCCCGGTTTAGGAGTTCTAACCCATGGCAACCGTAAACGCATCCGTATCCGCCGCTCGCGCGGCTCTTCCGCAGCAGTTGGTCAAACCCAACCTGCAGGGCGCTGACGTGCAGATTCTTGTCAGCACCTACACCGTCCCCGTTGGCGGCATCGCTATTGGCGACAAAATCTCCTGGGGCCTGCTGCCGTTTGGTTCTCGCCTCATGCCCGGCACTCGACTGTATTTCGCTGTCGGTGCTGCATCTTCGACCATCAACCTTGGCGACGCTGTAGTGCCAGCGCGCTATCTCGCAGCGACTTCGGTAGCGGCAGCAGGCAGTGCGACCGCCGACGCCCAGTTCGCCAACGGAGCTCTGTTTGAGGTTTCGGTAGCTCAGCAAGGCCTGGCCACCGATCAAAGCGAACTGTTCTCCACTGTTGCCGGTGCTGCGCTGCTGGCGGGCCAAGTCATCACCCTGGTGGCGCATTACGCCGGACAAAACTGATTGGTGCTGCCAGGGATGGCGAACGACTTAACCGGGGCCGCGTGCCCCGGTCCTTTTATGTGGAGGTTTTAGGATGAGCATGGCAACCGGGGTTTCGATCTGCTCCAACGCCCTGTTGATGCTGGGTGCACAGACCATCAACGACTTCAATGAACCTGTGGACCGGGCCAAGATCGCCGCCAACCTGTATCCGACCATTCGTGATGGCCTGCTACGGGCTCACCCGTGGAACTGCACCATCAAGCGCGCCTTGCTGGCGCCTGACGCCACGGCCCCGGCCTTTGGCTACGACAATCAGTTCGAGTTACCGGCGGACTTCCTGCGCGTACTGGAGGTCGGGCAGAGCGGCATGCAGATTGATTACCTGGTTGAGGGTCGCAGCATCTTGGCCAACGCCACATCCGTCGAACTGCGCTACGTGTACCGGAATGAGATCGAAAACGTCTGGGATGCCAGCCTTGTTGAGCTGCTGACGCTGTCGATGGCTGCCGCCATGGCTTACCCGATCACTCAGTCAGCCGCGCTCCAAGCCAACTTTGAACAGAAACTTGCGATGGCCAAGAAGGTGGCGCGGGCTGTTGATGGCCAGGAAGATCCGCCGCAGACCCTGGGCGATGAACGTCTCTACGGCGCTCGCTTCGGGGCACGCGGATAATGGCGCGCTATACGCTCAACCAGACCAACTTCACCGCCGGCGAACTCTCGCCGCGCATGCTGGGCCGTGTCGATATCGCTCGGTACCAGAACGGCGCCGAGATCATCGAAAACGCTTGGCCACTGGTGCACGGTGGTTGCACTCGCCGCGATGGCACTCTGTTTGCTGCCGCTGCCAAGTTCGCCGCCAAGCGCGCGCGCCTCATCCCCTACGTGTTCAACAAATCTCAAGCCTACATGTGCGAGTTCGGCGACCTTTACGTGCGGGTCTACTACCCGAACGGGGTCTACACCGGAGTCGAGCTGATCAGCCCTTACACCGAGGCAATGCTCAGCGCGATCGATTACGTGCAGGGCGCTGACACCATGTTTATCTTCAACAACCAGGTGCCTATCCAGCGCCTGCGCCGCATCACGGATTTGCAATGGAGTCTTGCACCGGCGCCTTTTGTGACCAAGCCGTTCGACGAGAAGGGCATCAACTTCGCCACCTCGGCAACGATCAGCGATATCACCGTAGGCACCGGCCGTACGTTCACGTCCTCGGTTTCCGCCTTCCTGGCTTCGGACGTTGGGCGTGAAATCTGGTCTGGTGGCGGTATTGCCAAGATCACCGCTGCCATCAGTGCCACCGTGGTCACCGTACAGGTGGTGACTGCATTTCCGGTCACCCCTATGGCCGCTTGGTCGATTAAGGGTTCTCCGCAAACAACGCTGTCGCCAAGCGTTGTGGGCACAGTCGGTGCCGTCATCGGCCTGACCTTAGGCGCAGCAGGGTGGCGCTCTGATGACGTAGGCAAATTCGTCAAGGTCAATAGCGGTCTGGTTGAAATCACTGTCGTCTCAAGTTCAACGGTTGTCTCGGGGATTGTTCGTGGTGCCAACACTTCGACGGTCGCCGCGCCTGCGAACGCCTGGTCGCTTGAGGCTTCAGTCTGGAACGACTTTGACGGCTACCCATCAACCGGCACGTTGCATGAACAGCGTCTTGTCGCCGCCGGCTCGCCCAACTTCCCCCAGACCATTTGGGAGTCGCGCACCGGTGAGTATCTGAACTTCGAGCTGGGTACCAAGGACGACGACGCCATGTCGTTCACTGTGTCCAGCGACCAGATCAACCCCATCACGCACATGGCACAGATCAAGGCGCTGATTGCACTGACCTACGGCGGCGAGTTCAGCCTCACTGGTGGCGTCGAGAAGCCCATCACCCCGACCAACATTCAGGTCAAGAACCAATCCGTATACGGCTGCAACAACGTCAAGCCAGTGCGGATCGGCAACGAGCTGTATTTCATTCAGCGCTCAGACCGCAAGTTGCGGGCACTGGCCTACAAATACGACTCCGATGCCTACGGCGCCCCGGACATGTCCGTCCTGTCTGAGCACGCCACGCAGAGCGGCGTCATCGACATGGCTTATCAGCAAGAGCCGGAGTCGATCCTGTTTCTGGTCCGCAATGACGGTGTGATCGCCACCCTGACCGTTGACCGTGACCAAGACGTGGTTGGCTGGGCCCGGCAAGTCACTGACGGCAAGTTCGAATCGGTTGCGTCGATTCCAACCACTGGCGGCGAACAGATGTGGGCCATCGTCAACCGCACCGTCAACGGCAACACCGTCCGTTACGTCGAGCGGTTCGTATCAGGCATCAACGTCGATTGCGGCATCAGCGCAACCAGTGGACCTGGTGCGACGGTGTGGACCGGGTTGGGCCACCTGGAAGGTAAGACCGTGGATATCGTCGCGGACGGCGTGCCGATGCCGCAGCAGGTTGTCACCGGCGGGCAGGTCACCATTTCCCGCAACGCCTTAACCGTTCAAATCGGTCTGCCGTACAAGACCAGGATCAAAACGCTGACGCCAGAAGTGCAGGGCAGCACCGGCAGCGCCCAGGGCAACAGCATGCGGGTCGCTGAAATCACGTTGCGATTCCTCGAAACGATCGGTTGCGTGGTTAACGGCCAGCCGATCGCTTTCCGTGTGCTTGGCGAGAACGTCCTGAATCAGCCAGCGCAGCCGTTCACCGGGGATCACAGGCTTGAAAACCTCGGATGGGACCGTGGCCAAGCCTCTATCACTATCGAGCAAAACCAGCCGCTGCCGTTCCACCTGCTCTGCGTCATCAAAAAAATGTCGATCAACGATTGAGGTAATACCCATGATCAGGGCCGCCAAACACTCTGACGTACCCCGGCTGATCGAGCTGGGCACCATGCTGCACGACATCAGCAGTTACTCAACGCTCGCTTTCTCACCCGAGAAGTCCGCGGCGTTTCTGCATGAGCTCATCAATGGGCACAACGGTGTGGTGTTCGTGGCTGAGATCAGCGGCGACATCGTGGGCGGCATGGCTGGTGGGATCGTTGACCAGTGGTTCAGTGAGGAAACCATTGCCTATGACTACTCAGTGTTCATTGAGCCATCGCGCCGCAGCGGCTTCACAGCGCGCCGACTGATTCTGGCGTTTGTCGAGTGGGCGCGGCTCCGTGGCGCTCGCCATGTGCAGCTGGGTATCGGCACAAAGCTCAACGTCGAAGGCACCTCGAAGCTGTATCAATCCCTGGGGTTCGATGTGTTCGCGCCCCTCTTTCAAATGGAGATCAACTAATGGCTGCTGGCGCTGCGTTTATGGCGGCATACGGCGGATACATCGCCGTCGCTGCTGCCGTTGCCGGGACGGCATATTCCGTCTATTCATCCCAACAGGCCGGCAAGCAAGCCGACCAGAATGCCAAGGCCCAGGCCGAGCAGTCGCAGCTTGACGCTGATGCTGCTGCCAGTGCTTCGGTGGTCCAGGCCGACCGCATACGTCGACTTGCGCGCAATCAAGCGAGCGAGGCAAATGCCGCGCTTGCAGGGTCTGGCGTCGAAGTGGGCGAGGGCACGGCCATCAACATCAACGAGGAAATCTACGGCAACGCCGAAGAAGACGCCGCGCTGACCATCTTCAACGGCCAGGCTCAGAAGGCCCGAGGCTACGCCGACTCCAGCAACATCAGAATGCAGGGGGCTCAGGCGCGCCAAGCTGCGAACTCTCAGGCTATCGGCAGCGTATTGAACACCGGTGCTTCCCTCGGCATGTCCGGCTGGAAAGCAGCGGCCAACGGGCAGGCATCTAAACCCGGGGGCGCGGCTGTATGAAAATCCCAGTGGGCAACTTTGGCCAGACCAACGTGCAGACGGATGTCGCGCAGAACCGCGTCATCACCACCGATCCGGGTGTACAGAACCGCATAAACCAACAGGCTGCTGGCGCGGTAACCAGTCTCGGGCTGAATGTCCTTGACCAGCAGATAGATAAGGGCATCAAGGAAGACCAGGCCCTTGCCCGGGTGAAGGCCAGTAACTCGCTGATCGATCGCGAATCGCAGATCAAGACCATCGCCACCGACCTTGATGAGCAGATGCGCACCGGCAAGCTGAGCTACGAAAAGGCGCCGGAAGCCTATAACGCGGCGGTGTCGAAGCTTGACCCGCTGGACACTCCGGGACTTGACGCTGCTCAGCAGGGCGAAATCGGCAACTCTCTCAAGCGCATGCAGATCGGTGGCCTTGAAGCCATCCGCGCATCCGCTGCCAAGGGTCGTATTCAGTCCGCCCAGAGCGACCTGGTGTCACGCATGGACATGCTGGGCAAAGACGCCGCCATGCCCGGCGCGAACGTCGATCAGATCAATGCCCGCATGGATGCCGAAGACATCGATATCGCTGGTCGGCTGGCCTTCGGCGAAGGATGGGCCAGCAAGAAACAGGAATTCAAGGACGACAACTGGACCACGCACGCCACTCAGCGTGTCATCGAGTCACGCGAGAGCCTGGGCAGCCTGCAAAAGGTCGAGCACGACCTCACCGCCGAGGATGGGTTCTACGCCAAGAAGCTTGACCCGGAGAAGCGTACCCAGTTGCTGAACACCGTCAGCGGGCGAATCTTTCAGGTCAAGGAACACCAACAGCGCCAGGCCGAAATGCGGGAAATGAAGGCCGAGCGGATACTTACCCAAATGGATCGACAGGCAGCAACAGGTGTTCCGCCGACGCCGGCAGACCAGCAGCGGTGGAAAGCCGGGCTGTCTGGCACGTCCGCCGCCGGCGAGTTCAACGCACGCATGGGCGAAATGAACGAGGTGCAGAACCTGTTGCGTCAGCCCATTGCGGCGCAGCAGCAGTACGTCGAACAGAAGCGCCTGCAAATGGCCAGGAATGGCGGCAGCGTCACCGAGCAGGCGAACGTGGCTCGCCTGCAAACTGCGATCGATAACAACACCAAGCTGATGCGCGAGAACCCGCTCACCTTCAACGCCATGCGAACCGGGGTCGACGTCGAACCGCTGGATATCTCGGGCATCACCACGCCAGAAGGACAGGCCAAGCTCGGCGAGCAGATCGCGAACCGCTTCGACGTGGTGAATTCAATGCGCAAGTCCTACGGGCCTGAGGTTGCTCGCAACCCGTGGAAGCCTGAAGAGCAAACCATGCTGGCTTCGTTGCTGTCGCAGGCCGATGACGGCACCAAGCTGCAGGTACTGGGCGCTATCGCGGCATCCTCACCAACTGGTGCCGATGCCGCTGCCGCGATCAAGCCGATTGCCGGAGATCAGCCGATCACTGTCCTTGCCGGCATGGCGCAGTTCCGTGGGCTCAAGGGTGAAGACGGTACCGACGTGCCCAAGACGTTGTTGGCCGGCGCGAAGGTGCTCACCGACAAATCAACACCGATGCCGAAAGACAACCAGTTCCGGGAATCCTTCGATGAGCGCGTGGGCAACTCGCTCACACCTGGTACCCCGCAGCGGGAGCAGGCCTATCTGGCTTACAAATCCATGTATGCAGGCATGGCCGGACCGAAGGGCGTGAAGCATGACGGGCCGTCGCCTGAGATCGACAGCAAGCTTGCCGATCAGGCGATCACCCTGGCCACCGGCGGAGTGGGTGAGCGGGGCGGCGCGAAGGTCATCAAGCCCTACGGCATGAGCGACAAGGTGTTCGATAAGGTCGTCGATATCGAACTCGAAGGCCTGGCCACCCGTAGCAAGTTCCCGATCGGCCAACTGGAGGACATGCCGCTGTCGCCGGTACCGGGCAAGGAAGGTTCGTATTACCTGCTGAATGCGGGTCGGGTACAGATCGATCCGACAACCAACGAACCGATGATGGTGAAAGTCAAATGAGCTGGCTTGACGGGATGGTCGAAGAAAACGAAGCGCTGAGCCAGAACGAGCGCCTTGGACGGACAGCAGACAAGCCGGCCCCGGGCGCCTTCACTGGCGCACTCGACGTTCTGGGTCCCAGCCTGCTGCGTGGTGGGCTTGAGGCTGGCGCCGCCGTTGAGTCTGGTTTCAGCTCGCTGTGGCAAACCGGCCTTGATGCGGCCGCCAACGT
This sequence comes from Pseudomonas sp. SJZ080, assembly GCF_007828295.1. NCBI lineage: Bacteria > Pseudomonadati > Pseudomonadota > Gammaproteobacteria > Pseudomonadales > Pseudomonadaceae > Pseudomonas > Pseudomonas sp. SJZ080. The sequence continues at coordinate 9,013 of NZ_VIUK01000020.1, read as the reverse complement.
GCTACTGCCTGAACCGAAGTTCGGCGGAAAGCCCAACGTCACCAGCGCTGAAGAATCGAGCCAGGAGACGCTGGGGCAGGGCACGGCTCAAGCGGTGATGGACCTGCGCCCTGATCCCGCCGAAGTCGGTGTGGTCGGCCAGATCCTTGGCGAAGCCGCTGCCATTTTGCCGCGCACGGTGGTGGGCACGGTCCTCGCTGGGCCTGTGGGAGCGGGACTGGCTGCTGGTGGTCCTGCTGGCTACGCAAGCAAGCAGGTTGGCATGGCTGAAGGCTTGGACGAATCAACGGCCACTCTCAAGGGGGTGATCGACGCTGCAACCGTGGGTGTCGGTGCGGTGTTGCCGGCGGCGCGCTTCGTCAAGCCATTGCTTGGAGATGCTGCAATTGCTGTAGGAGCGAACGTAGGGTTGGGCATGGCTGGGCGCGGCGCCACTGCCGAACTGCTGGACGGTGGCGGCTATCACGCACAAGCCGCCCAGTACCGCGCCATGGACGGCACCGCGATTGCGACGGATGCCATCCTCGGTGCTGCGTTCTTCGGCATTGGCCGGGCCGGACTGCGCCGTCCCACCACTGAACAGGTCGACGCGGCATTGAGTGAGCGCACCTATCAGCATGCCGATATCGACACCGCACCAGGTGCGCCGATCAACCCACGGTCAGCGGTTGCCCACCAGGATGCAATCCGTACGGCTATCGGCCAACTCAGCCGCGGTGAACCGGTGGTGTTGCCCGAGAGCATCCACTCGGCCCAGTTCATGCGAACTGCCGAGAAATCCTCGGTAGTTGCTCCAACCCGTGACGTAGCGCTGGCCACCGCCAAACAGGATCTTGAACCGACCTTGCGCATGCAGCTGGAGCAGGAAGCCGCCGGCATTCTCCCCAATGTGAAGGACGTCCGCGCCGAGCTGGGCACGCTCAAGCAGTCCATTGATGGGTTGGACGATACGTTTCGCGCTCGAGCAAAAGAGTTCCAGGCACAGGGGCAGAGCCGCAAGCGTGCCGAACAGTCGGCAAGGCAAGCGATCGATGCTGAGCGCCTTGAACTCAGCGACCGCCAGACCGCGCTGAATGAAAGCCTCACCGGCAACCGCACCGCCGAGCTTGCCCGCGCCGATCTGGCCGCCATGAATCGTGGCGAAACCCCGTCTCGCTTTGACGATCGAGTGAATCAACGCGCGGATGCCATTGTTCAGGGCTTCGAGAAAAAGCCACTCGCTGCCGGTGTCGCTGAAGCCAACACCCGGCAGTCCATGGCGCAGATAGCGCAGCAGGAAATCCGCCGCATCCTTGACGATATAGAACGCGCTGAGCCGACGTTGCAGGCCAAACCGCTGGATATTGGCCGGCCAGTTGATGCTCCAAAGGCTGGGAAAAATGCACAGGCCCCAGCAAAAAATGCATCGGAACCGGCAAAAGTTGCAACAACTGGGGGAAAAGATGCATCAGCACCCCCTAAAGATGCAGCACCGTCGAAAGGCGAGCAGCCCGATGCTGACCCGGTCGTGCAAGTCGCAGACGAGATCCTGAGCCGCATGGACGACATGCGTCTGTCCACTGGCGCGCTGGATGCCGACGGCAACCCGATCACTGTGTCTGCGCGGGAACTGATGGCGCAGGCCGACGCCGATATCGTCAGGGCTCAGGAAGAATCCCGGGGCTTTGTCGCCGCTGCAGCGTGCTTCCTGCAACGGGGGTGATGTGTGAATATGCGACCACACAAGCGATTCAAGGGACAGGACATGAAAAGGGTATTGCCGCTCATTGCGCTATCGCTGCTCGCCGGGTGCGCTTCCGAAGCGAAGTATGAAACCCGGCTGAACACTTGGATCGGCCAGGACGAGCTGAAACTCGTTCGTTCGTGGGGGCCGCCAGAGCGCACCTATGAATCGGGCGATAGCAAGTTTCTTCAATACTCGTTCGGCAACACTCTCGTTTTGCCTGGTACCCCGTCTGTTGCAAGCACCAGCGTGACCGGCACTGCCGCCTACACGACGGTCAGCCACGGCGTGCCGCAGCAGGGGCTCGAATACAATTGCGCCACCACCTTCGAAATCAAAGCGGCCAAAATCGTCGACTGGTCCAATCGCGGCAACGGCTGCGTCTCTGAATAAATAGTCGGGAAACCGTCTATCCCCCCACCATAGGCTTGCCCCATTCCAATTGGAGGCAAGCCCATGGCCATGCGCGCCGAGTGCATTCAAGCTGTCACCCAGGCCATTGGCCGATCCCTCACCCAACCAGAAATCCAAGGCATCGAGGACAGGCTGCGCCGCAACATGCGCCAGCTCGCCCAGACCGACACCACCTGGCAATCAAAGACCGCTGCCGACCGGTTGAACGAGGCCGCCACCAAATCCGCGCAGGAGCTGGTGGCTGAGCAGCAACTCAAGAAAAAGCGCGTGGCCCTGACAATCCTGGCCCACGACCGCATCGACAGTTATATGAAACGTTTCCCGGATCAGCCCCTTGAAGGGCTTGATCGGTTGTTGGCGTTTTCCAGCGATGGCAAGAGCGGCATTCAGTCGATCGAGTCGGCCAGTCGCGCCATCCGTGACGATGCGCTGAGCCGCATGCTTGAGGTGATCGACCAGACTAAGGGCAAGTTTATGGGGTTGTTCCAGGACGAAGCTGGCAACCTCGCTTTGGTGCGCGAGCTGCACGGGCAGGATTCCGGCGTAGCCACCGCCAAGACCGCAGCGAAACAGTTTCAGGACACCGCTGAACAACTGCGCCAGCGCTTCAATCGTGCCGGCGGCGATGTGGGTTTGCTGGATGATTGGTCGATGCCGCGCGATCACTCGCAGGTGAAGGTGGCCAAGGACCAGGCTAAGTGGGTGGGGGACCACGTGCAGTGGGCGAACCGCGCCAAGTACATGAAAGAAGACGGCTCGCCGATGAATGATGTTGAGCTGACCGACTTTCTCAATCACGCATGGACCACCCTGGCCACCGGTGGCGTCAACAAGCTGGAACCGGGCAACGTCGCCGGCAACGGCATGCGCGCCAACCGTGGGAGCGAGTCCCGCCAAATCCACTACAAGGATGCCGAGAGTTTCATCGCCGCACAGAAAGCGTATGGCGAACGCAACCTGCTGGAGCTGCTGATAGGCCACATCGACAGGGCATCGCGGGATGTCGCCTTGGTCGAAACGCTGGGCCCGAACCCGAACAACCAGATGCGTTACTTCCTCGATGAAGGGCAGAAGGTCACCATCGAGGCCGACCCACTGAAAGCCGACAAGACCGCCAAGCAGCGCCGGAAGATCGAACACCTTTATGAAGAGGTGGCCGGCACCCGCGAACCGCCAGCATCTGCTGCTATTGCCAACGGTTTCGAGACTTACCGCGCCCTGAACGTCGCCAGCCGCTTGGGCTCGGCGGTGCTGACGTCCGTAACCGACCAGGGAACGCTGGGGCTTACCGCTGCCATGAACGGCATGCCGGTGATGAAGGTATTCGCCAATGAGATACGCATGCTCAACCCGGCCAGTGCCGGGGATCGTCGCATGGCGCAGCGTGCCGGGCTGGGCTTGAACCAACTGATCGGTAGCCTCAATCGCTGGGGCGCTGACGGCTTGGGAAGCACCGAGCAGATATCGGGCAAGGTGTCGAAGTTCTCGCAGACCGCCGCCAGCAAGGTGATGCAGGCGTCTGGCCTTAACGCCTTGACCGCTGGCACGCAGAGGGCTTTCGGCGCCACCATGATGGACACCATCGGCGACATGTCGCGCCGGCACCCGACCATTGCAGCCATGGACCCAGCCGACAGCAAGCGCCTGCTCGGCCAGGGCGTAACCGAAACCGATTGGTCTGTGTGGCGCCTTGCTCAGCCTGAGGACTGGCGCGGCGTGGGCGACACAGTGCTGACCGCGAACAGCATCTACCGCATTCCTGACGCTGACCTGGTGCAGATGGCCAAGCAGCTCAACACTACGCCGCAGCGCCTCAAGGATCAGGCCGCCACCAAGCTGCTGGGCACCGTGCTGGATGAAACGAACATGGCAATCATCGAGCCCGGTGCCCGTGAGAAGGCCATGATGCACGGCGGCGTTGAGCGCGGCACCGTCAAGGGCGAGCTGTTGCGCTCGTTCTGGCAGTTCAAAAGTTTCTCCATCGGCATGGTCATGCGGCACGTCCAGCGCGGCATGGCGCAAGAAGGCTGGGGCAAAGCCGGTTATCTGGGCGCGCTGATCGCCAGCACCACCGTGCTGGGCGGCATGGCCATTCAGCTCAACGAAGTAGCCAGCGGGCGCGATCCGAAAAACATGCTGGACGACGGCACGCTCGGCGTGCCGGGCCTGCGCTTCGGCATCGCCTCCATGCTCAAGGGCGGGGCGATGGGTCTGTATGGCGACTTCCTGTTCTCTGACAACTCGCAGGGCGGCAGCTCGCCACTGGCGGCCGTCGGCGGCCCCATCGCTGGTGACATCGAGCAGGTATTCAAGCTCAAGGACAATGCGGCCGCCGGCGAGGTCAACCAGACCGGGGCCAAGCTGGTGAAGCTAGCCAAGAGTCATTTGCCCGCGGCGAACCTCTGGTACACGAAGGCCGCAACGGACCACCTGATCTTCAACCAACTGCAGGATTACTTCTCGCCCGGGTACCTGCGCCGGATGAAGCAACGCGCACAGAAGGAATTCAAGCAATCGTATTGGTGGGAGCCGGGCGACTCGACGCCCGATCGCGCGCCGAACCTTGACGCCGTAGTAGGAGGCCGCTGATATGCGTGACGATCAGATCACCCGATTGCAAGCGCTCAGCGAACGCCTGGGTGAAGTTGTAATTTCCGAGGTCGATCCGCACAACTGGCCAGGTGCTGAGAAGGTTCCGGCTGAACTCACCCAGCAGGAACGCGGCGACCGCTACTGGTGCAAGAAGAACGCCGCCGCCACCATGACTCTGTTGCTCAAGGTGGTGAACATCGCCGGCATCATGAACCGCCAGAAGCCAGCCCCGGACGCTGGTCATGCTGTGGATGAACTGGACGGCGAACTAGCTGCCGCCGAACGTGAGGCGCAAGCCATCATCGATCGGATGCAGAAGAGTGGCCATGTCCACTGACCCCGAGAAGAAAGTCAGCCTACTGGTTTTCTTTATGCTGTGGGCACGGCGCATGCGATGGGATGTGCCGTTTATCCACGTTCAAGCGCTGATATGGCTGGAGGCTAAAGGGCCTCTGGCCGTTTTGCGTTGCTTCCGGGGCTTCGGCAAATCCACCTTGCTGGCGATCTATAACGCCTGGCTCTACTACAAAGACCCGACCTTTCGAATCCTGCACCAGTCGGAATCGGACCCGACCGCCTACAAAACCAGCCGAGATACGCAGAACGTCATCCGCAATCATCCGCTGACCCGTCACCTGTTGCCGCCCAACCAGGGCACCGTCGAACAATGGTGGGTAGAAGGGGCGTCCGACTTCCGGAACGCCAGCATGTTCGCCAAGGGCATTCTGTCCAACGTCACTTCGGCCCGCGCTGATGAATGCCAGAACGATGACGTCGAGGTCCCGCGAAACATCCAGACACCCGAGGCACGGGAAAAGCTCCGGTACCGGCTCGGTGAACAGACACACATCCTGGTGCCGGGTGGCAGCAAGCTCTACATCGGCACCCCACACACCCATGACAGCCTGTACGACGAACTGGAAAGCATGGGCGCCGACTGCCTGACCATCCGCATGTTCGCCCAGGAACACAGGATTGATGACGCCAAGCTGAACGCCTACGACGTGCCGTTCGTGCCTGACGTGGTGTTCTCCGGAATCGGCAAGCACGCACGGGTGCTGGTGCTCGGCAAGGATTACCAGCCGACGAAGACCGGTATTGCCTTCTTTACACCACCCGGCACGTTGGTCGATTGCTATGCGGGCAGCGCCTGGCCCGAGCGTTTCGACATGGCGACACTGGAAACGCGCCGTAAAGAAACCCGCACCATCAACGAATGGGATTCGCAGTATCAACTCCACTCGAAGCCCGTCACGGAGGTTCGTTTGGACCCGACCCGAATTATCCCCTACGACGTCCAGCCGACCATGCGCTACGCCAACAACGCGGCTGCCATGTATCTGGGTTCAACGCAGATCGTTGGCGCGGTAGCTTACTGGGACTGTTCGCTGGGCAAGATCAAATCCGACGCCTCAGCATTCTCGCTGCTGCTGACCGATGCCCGCGGGCAACTCTATTGGCACATCGCCGCCGGTCTTACCGGGGAAATTGCTGAGTTCGACAGCCGCGACCGAATCATTGGCGGCCAGGTGTACCAGGTGCGCGAGCTGGTGATCAAATATCAGATTCCGCGCGTCATCGTCGAAACCAACGGCCCGGGCGGCTTCGTGCCGACGATCCTGAAACAAGCCCTGAAGGGTACCGGTTGCGGGGTGGGGGAAGAGCACTCAACCGTCAACAAACAGAAACGCATTCTCGACGCCTTCGAATCGCCGCTGTCGGCGCGCTTCCTGTGGGCTCACATCGATGTGCTGCGCGGCCCGGTGTGGGATCAGATGCGCGATTTCAATCCGGCAGTGAACACCCAGGACGACGACTATATAGACAGCGGCGCCGGCGGCATCAGCTCAACCCCTGTGCGCATTGGCCGAATAGTCGGGAAACCGACAGAGGCTCGGCGGGACGATTGGCGCCCAGATGCGGGCACTCATGATGTTCAGGTCGAATACTAGCCCGCCCACACTCAGGGGCACGTCATGTCAGTTCAACCAGGACCAACGTTTAAGCGCTATGCAGCCAACGGCATTGCGCCGACCTACACCATTACCTTCCTATTGCTTGATGCTGCCGACCTGCAAATCACGCTCGACGGTGCCCTGATTACGTCCGGGTTTACCCTTACAGGTATTGGCAACCCAACCAGTTCATGCACATTCACGGTGCCGCCGCTGGGCGATCTGTTGTTTCAGCAAGTCATGCCGTTTCAGCGGTTAACGGACTACCAAATCAACGGCGACTTCCTTGCGCAGACGGTAAACCCGGACTTCGATCGACTGTGGTTGGCCGTCAAGCAGCTGTATCGAGACAATGGACGAGCTCTGACGGTGAGCTTGCTGGAGCCTGAAGGCATCCCGCCGCTGCCGGTCATCGCAAATCGCGCTTTGCGGATGCTGGCCTTTGATGCGCTGGGTCAACCGACCCCTTCCAATCTGACCCTGGAGCAGATCGAACAGCAGCCGGCGCAGGCTTTGGCTGCCGCCGCTGCCGCCGCTGCATCAGCTAACGCCGCTCATTTATCCGAAATTGCAGCCGCTGCATCCGCCTCCGCTGCGGCCGCGTCTGCTGCTTTTGCCGGCGACCCTTGGAATTTTCAGCCTATCGGCGTGCCGATTCCCGTGTTTACCAACCTGACAGGGGTTACTGAGCCACCCACCAATCAGCCTTATCGCTACATCAAGCTCACTGCGGCCGATGCCTACAACACAGGTGTGCTGAGTTCGGAGAGTGTGACCGGGACTTCGCCGCTTGTGCAGGCGACTGCCGTTGTCAGCTTGGCAAGTAGTCCATTGAACGGGCAAACCGTAAGACTGATGAACACCGAGCGGCGATTCCTGAGGGCGGGCTCGTCCGGCACAGTCGAGGGCGATCAATTCCAGGGGTTTCAAGTCGGTGCCGTGGAGGCAGGCGGAACCCGTTATGGTGATATGACCGCCAACGGCGCCTCAGGCTCTGTCGCAACTAACGCAGGCAGCGGGTTTTCCATCGAGCGATGGCTCGCATCAAATGGCGCAGGCCTAAGCACCCGTTTGCAGCCAGTGGGTGACGGCACCAACGGCGCCGTCCGATCAGGGACGGAAACGCGCGGCAAGAACATCGGCGTTACCTATTACATGCGCATCAAGTAATTCCTGCTCGGCAGGGACGCCAGAAAGGGCCAGCAGCGCAGCAAAAGTACATTGGTTAGTCCATCGAGGCTTGTAGATTCCGCGAGGGGCTGGCGACGAACAGCGCTCAGTCCGGCGCCATCAGCACCGCAAGCGTCAGCTTGATGAACTCTTCGTTCTTGTCGATGGTGTCCAGGGCGCCGCGTACGTTGTCAGCCACTTCGGCGCCGCCACGCTCCTCGACCCAGTTGGACAGTTCAAGAATCGCTGCCTCTAGAGCCAATTGGTTTTCGTTGATCTTGTAGAGCAGAGAAGGGAGCAGGTCTGAATGGGGCATTGAATTTCCTCCGTGAAGAGGGAGCGTAGCAGGGAGAAACTTGAAGTGTGAGAATTGATGTGGGGTGTCGGCAGAACGCCGTAGGGGCAGGGACTTTCTGAACGAAAGCCTGTAGGGACTTTTGCGGGGAAACGTGAAACCAAGCTGAACCACGTAGAGCGTCGATTGCAGTGGGCGCCTACGTAATGGACTGTAATTTAAAGCCTTTTAGGACGTCCGCCAGCATGGGGTGCTAGGGGTCGAGTGTTCGAATCACTCCGTCCCGACCATATTTTTCAATGACTTAGCCCAATCCGAAAAGATTGGGCTTTTTCATGCCTGAAAGAATACTCCCACATTTACTCCCACGAATATCCTGGATCTAGGTAGCTGTGAGCTAGCGATAGCTTTGGCACTGCTTTGCGCCAGCTCTGGCTGCCCACCAACGGCAGGCAGCGCCTGGTGGGTAGCAAGGGCATTGGAATCGCTCAATACAAGATTGGGTAGAGAAGTATTCGCAGCTACCTGAATACACGGCGATATCGTTAATATGCTGGGTGGAGTGAGCAGCTCCTGACGGCTGATCAACTTGAGCTCAAGCACATTGACTTACACCAATTTCCACTTCTGGCTTTGGTTGAACCTTGGCGAAACGATCGAGTTGGCTTCGACATAGCAAGGACGCGTACAGATGATCGACTACCTCGCGGCATTCCCCATTCCAGCCAACCTGTTGCCGGAGCGATTGCGTTCGCTGCTACAACCAATCTGTAGTGGTCTAATGAAACCGGACACCCATTTAGGCGAGAATGCTCGCCAGATTGAGGTGTCAGATGACCAAACAACGCCGCTCCTTTACTCCTG
>NZ_VIUK01000019.1:133238-140976 GCF_007828295.1 Pseudomonas sp. SJZ080 | reverse complement strand
CATGCGAATATTACTGATCAGACTGAATGCCATGCTGAGAGACGGCACCGAATGGCGGTGACGAATGGCAGGGTGAAGACAGTTGCTCCCACATTAGTGTTGTGTGGCGCCGCGGTAGTGTGAACGCCGCCGCTCCCTGTGGGAGCGGGCTTGCTCGCGAAGGGGCCGGACGCTCGCCCAGCGATCAATCGGGCAACGACCGAATGATGTCAACCAAGTCATCTCTGGTGATCTCATTGGATTTTACGGCCGCAGCAACATCCTCCCTGGAAAGAGGAACGCGTTTGAAATTCTTCTTCAGGATCTCGGGATCAATATTTGATACCCAAAGAGGAGAAATGAAATTTCCTCGGTATTCCGGCCTCATCGGGACATCTTCATGAGCGATGGCCCCTTTATGGTTGAGGTAAACGATATAGCGATCATGCCCTTCGGGAAAACGCTTGTCGTAGTAAAGAGTGACGCCGGCAGGCAGTGCGTAGAAATACTCATCGCCATCGGCCCCTTCGATAAGCAAAGGCTCTTGGGTCCTTAGCATTTTCCTGTCATGGCTCATCGATACATTGTAAGAAGCGACAACGGCCAAGATAGCCGCATTGACAAACACCAAAACAACCAGCCAGAAAAACGACTGCTTGTTCGTAAAAATCCTTTTTGTCATGGTGCGCCTCTGTCGTTGGGGCGACAGATTCGGGCGCAGGTGTGACTGACGCAAGCGTTTTTGCTTTTCGTGTCAAATGCGAGGGACTCATCGCGATGATTACTCACCATAACGGTGTATCAGTCGAAAGATGGCCACTGCCACAGCGCCTTCGCCGGCGAGCCGGCTCCATCCCCTTACCCTGCCTCACGAAGGCTCCAGCCCCGCTGAACACAGCCCTCTGAAACAATGTGAATCAGGCTTTTTCCATCTACCGTGTAGGATTCTGCGACAGCTTGCCGTTTGGTGATCCGGGGACTGGCACGTATGATGCTTCACAAACTTCCGCAGATTAGAAGCCTATGTCCCTGATAGTTCTACTGCTTCTGCCCTTTGTCGGCAGCTGTCTGGCAGCCGTGCTGCCGCACAACGCGCGTAACACTGAATCTTTGTTGGCTGGCGTCGTTGCCCTCATAGGCACCGTCCAGGTCGCACTCCTGTACCCACAGATCGCCCATGGTGGCGTCATTCGCGAAGAGTTTTTCTGGCTGCCCAGCCTGGGCCTGAACTTCGTTCTGCGCATGGACGGGTTTGCCTGGCTGTTCTCGATGCTGGTGCTGGGCATCGGTACGCTGGTATCGCTATACGCCCGTTACTACATGTCGCCGGACGATCCGGTGCCGCGATTCTTTGCGTTTTTCCTGGCATTCATGGGTGCCATGCTCGGCCTGGTGATTTCCGGCAACCTGATCCAGATCGTGTTTTTCTGGGAGCTGACCAGCCTCTTTTCATTCCTGTTGATCGGCTACTGGCACCACCGCGCGGATGCGCGACGCGGCGCCTACATGGCGTTGATGGTTACTGGCGCTGGCGGTTTGTGTCTGCTGGCGGGGGTCATGCTGCTTGGCCATGTGGTTGGCAGCTATGACCTGGACAAGGTCCTGGCCGCCGGCGATCTGATTCGCGCACATGCCCTCTATCCTATTCTGCTGCCCCTGATTCTGATCGGCGCGCTGAGCAAAAGCGCGCAATTCCCCTTCCACTTCTGGCTGCCCCACGCGATGGCGGCGCCGACGCCGGTCTCGGCTTATCTGCACTCGGCGACCATGGTCAAGGCCGGAGTTTTTCTGCTGGCGCGCCTTTGGCCATCGTTGTCCGGCAGTGAAGAATGGTTCTACATCGTCAGCGGCGCCGGTGCCTGCACCCTGTTGCTCGGCGCGTATTGCGCAATGTTCCAGAATGACCTCAAGGGTCTGCTGGCTTACTCGACCATCAGCCACCTCGGCCTGATCACCCTGCTGCTGGGCCTGAACAGTCCGCTGGCTGCCGTGGCCGCCGTGTTTCACATCCTCAACCACGCCACCTTCAAAGCGTCGCTGTTCATGGCGGCCGGGATCATCGACCACGAAAGCGGCACCCGCGACATTCGCAAACTCAGTGGCCTGATCAAACTGATTCCGTTCACCGCGACGTTGGCCATGGTCGCCAGTGCCTCGATGGCTGGCGTGCCGTTGCTCAACGGTTTCCTGTCGAAAGAGATGTTCTTCGCCGAAACCGTGTTCATCAACGCGACGGCCTGGATCGAGACGACCCTGCCCATCGTCGCGACCATCGCAGGTACGTTCAGCGTTGCTTATTCGCTGCGTTTCACCGTCGACGTGTTCTTCGGCCCGACCGCAACCGACCTGCCGCACACCCCGCACGAACCGCCACGCTGGATGCGCGCGCCGGTAGAGCTGCTGGTGTTCACCTGCCTGATCGTGGGGATTTTTCCGGCGCAAGTGGTCGGCTCGTTACTGGCCGCTGCGGCCCTGCCCGTCGTTGGCGGTACGCTGCCGGAATACAGCCTGGCGATCTGGCACGGCTGGAACGCACCGATGATCATGAGCCTGATCGCCATGTCTGGCGGCATCGTGCTCTACCTGTTGCTGCGTAACCAACTCAAGCGCGGACGCTTCAAATACCCGCCGATCATCGGCCTGTTCAACGGCAAGCGCCTGTTCGAGCGCAGCCTGGTGATCATGATGCGCCTGGCCCGTCGCCTGGAGCGACGGATCAGCACCAAACGCCTGCAAACCCAATTGTTCCTGATGGTGCTCGCCGCCGTGCTGGCCGGGTTGATCCCGATGCTCCACAGCAGCCTGAGCTGGGGCGACCGACCGAAGATTCCGGGCTCGATCGTATTCGTGACCCTCTGGCTGCTGGCGATTGCCTGCGCGCTCGGCGCGGCGTGGCAAGCCAAGTATCACCGGCTCGCGGCCCTGACCATGGTCAGCGTCTGCGGACTGATGACCTGCATCACCTTCGTCTGGTTCTCCGCGCCGGACCTGGCGCTGACGCAATTGGCGGTAGAGGTCGTGACCACGGTGCTGATCCTGCTGGGCCTGCGCTGGTTGCCGCGACGGATCGAAGAAGTCTCGCCGCTGCCAAGCAGACTGCGCAAGGCACGCATCCGTCGACTGCGCGACTTGCTGCTGTCGATCGCCGTCGGCGGCGGCATGGCACTGTTGTCGTACGCGATGCTGACGCGTCAGACACCCAACGATATTTCTTCGTTCTACCTCAGTCGCGCCCTGCCCGAAGGCGGCGGCAGCAACGTGGTCAACGTGATGCTGGTGGACTTCCGCGGCTTCGATACCCTCGGCGAAATCACCGTGCTGGTGGCGGTGGCATTGACCGTGTTCGCCCTGCTGCGACGCTTCCGACCGCCGAAAGAAAGCCTGCAACTGCCGGCCCAACAGCGCTTGCTGGCGCCGGACGTGGTGACCGATCTGGTCAACCCGCGTCACGCCAGCGACACCGCGCTCGGCTTCATGATGGTGCCGGCGGTGCTGGTGCGTCTGTTGCTGCCGATTGCGTTCGTGGTATCGATCTACCTGTTCATGCGCGGACACAACCAACCGGGCGGCGGGTTTGTCGCGGGGCTGGTGATGTCGGTGGCGTTCATCCTGCAATACATGGTTGCCGGCACGCAGTGGGTCGAGGCACAAATGAGCCTGCGACCGCTGCGCTGGATGGGCACCGGCCTGCTGTTCGCCACGGCCACCGGGCTCGGGGCGATGGCAGTCGGTTATCCGTTCCTGACCACCCACACCTGGCATTTCGAACTGCCGGTGTTCGGTGACATTCACATCGCCAGCGCGCTGTTCTTCGACATTGGCGTGTACTCGGTGGTGGTCGGTTCGACGCTGTTGATCCTCACCGCCCTCGCCCACCAATCGGTACGCGGCCACAAAACCGCCGCCCTGCCCAGATCCGTCGCCATGAAAGGAGCCGTCTGATGGAAGAAGTCATCGCAATCGCCATTGGCGTGCTGGCCGCGTCCGGCGTCTGGCTGGTGCTGCGACCTCGGACGTTCCAGGTGGTCATGGGCCTGTGCTTGCTGTCGTATGGCGTCAACCTGTTCATCTTCAGCATGGGCAGTCTGTTCATCGGCAAGGAGCCGATCATCAAGGACGGTGTGCCGCAAGACTTGCTGCATTACACCGACCCGCTGCCGCAAGCGCTGGTGCTGACCGCCATCGTGATCAGTTTCGCCATGACCGCGCTGTTTCTCGTGGTACTGCTCGCGTCTCGTGGTCTCACCGGCACCGACCATGTGGATGGCCGGGAGCCTAAAGAATGAATGCGATGACCCACCTGATCGCCGCACCGATTCTGCTGCCGCTGCTGACCGCCGCCATCATGCTGATGCTGGGCGAGAAACACCGACCGTTGAAGGCCAAAATCAATCTTCTCTCCAGTCTGTCAGGCCTGGGGATTTCCGTGCTGTTGCTGCAATGGACACAGACCACCGGCGTGCCCGGCTCTATCGGCGTGTACCTGCCGGGCAACTGGCAAGTGCCGTTCGGAATCGTGCTGGTGGTCGATCGCCTGTCGGCGATGATGCTGGTGCTGACCGGCATCATTGGCGTCAGCGCCCTGCTGTTCGCCATGGCCCGCTGGGACGGCGCCGGTTCGAGTTTCCACGCGCTGTTCCAGATTCAGATGATGGGGCTGTACGGTGCGTTCCTGACGGCGGACCTGTTCAACCTGTTCGTGTTTTTCGAGGTGCTGCTGGCGGCGTCTTACGGCTTGATGCTCCACGGCTCGGGTCGGGCGCGGGTGTCGTCTGGGCTGCATTACATCTCGATCAACCTGCTGGCCTCGTCACTGTTCCTGATTGGCGCGGCGCTGATCTACGGCGTCACCGGCACCCTGAACATGGCTGATCTGGCACTGAAAATCCCGTTGGTGCCGGAAGCCGATCGCGGTTTGTTGCATGCCGGCGCGGCGATTCTCGCGGTGGCGTTCCTGGCCAAGGCCGGAATGTGGCCGCTGAATTTCTGGCTGGTGCCGGCCTACTCTGCGGCCAGTGCGCCGGTGGCGGCGATGTTCGCGATCATGACCAAGGTTGGCGTCTACACCTTGCTGCGCCTGTGGACCTTGCTGTTCTCCGGTCAGGCCGGCGCCTCGGCGTACTTTGGCGGTGACTGGTTGATCTATGGCGGCATGGCGACCATCGTCTGCGCTGCGGTGGCGATTCTCGCCGCGCAACGGCTTGAGCGCATGGCGAGCCTGAGCATTCTGGTGTCGGCAGGGATTCTGCTGTCGGCCATCGGTTTCGCCCAGCCGAACCTGATCGGCGCGGCGCTGTTCTATCTGGTCAGCTCGACCCTGGCATTAAGCGCGCTGTTCCTGCTGGCCGAGTTGATCGAACGTTCGCGTTCGGCCAATGAAATGCCGCTGTTCGATGACGGCGACCTGATTGCCCGGCCGCTGGAATCCCTGCAACCGCCCAAAGGCATCAACCTCGATGACGAACAGAAAGCCGTGGTCGGCCAGGTGATTCCCTGGACAATGGCGTTTCTCGGTTTGAGCTTCATCGCCTGCGCGTTGTTGATCATCGGCATGCCGCCGCTCTCCGGGTTCATCGGCAAACTGGGCCTGCTCAGTGCGTTGCTCAACCCGCTGGGACTGGGCAACGGCGCGGGGGAACCGGTGTCGAACGCTGCGTGGGGCTTGCTGGCGTTGCTGATTCTCTCCGGGCTGGCGTCGTTGATTGCCTTTTCGCGCCTGGGTATTCAGCGCTTCTGGACCCCGCAAGAGCGACCTTCGCCATTGCTGCGACGCTTCGAATGCGTGCCGATCGTCGCGCTGTTGGGCCTGAGCATTGTGCTGACCTTCAAGGCCGAACCCCTGTTGCGTTACACCCAGGCCGCCGCGCAGTCGTTGAATGATCCGCAGCAGTACGTGATGGCGGTACTCGGCACCCGTGCGGTGCCGAGCCCGGAAGCCAAAGCCGCGGTCGCGCAGGTGCAACCATGAAACGTCTATTTCCTGCCCCGTGGCTGTCGTTGGCGCTGTGGTTGTTGTGGCTGGTGCTGAACCTGTCGATGAGCCCCGGCAATCTGCTGCTGGGCGCCGTACTCGGTTTTTGTGCGCCGTTGATGATGCGCAAGTTGCGCCCCCTGCCGATTCGCATTCGGCGTCCCGGCGTGATCCTGGGTTTGTTCTTCATCGTCGGTCGCGACGTGCTGGTCTCCAACCTCGCCGTGGCCTGGGGCGTGCTCAACGCCGGGCGCCGGGCACCGCGCTCGCAATTCATCAAAGTGCCGCTGGACTTGCGTGATGCCAACGGCCTGGCGGCGCTGGCGATGATCTGCACCGTGGTGCCCGGCACGGTCTGGTCGGAACTGGCGCTGGATCGCAGCATTCTGTTGCTGCACGTCTTCGATCTGGATGACGAAGCGCTGTTCATCCAGCACTTCAAGGCGACCTACGAGCGCCCCTTGATGGAGATCTTCGAATGAGCCCGTTGCTGTCGAATGCGATTCTGCTGAGCCTGTTCATTTTTTCGCTGGCGATGGTGCTGACGCTGATCCGCCTGTTCAAGGGACCATCGGCCCAGGACCGGGTTCTGGCGCTGGATTACCTGTACATCATTGCGATGTTGATGATGCTGACGCTGGGTATTCGTTATGCCAGTGACACGTACTTCGAAGCGGCGCTGCTGATCGCGCTGTTCGGCTTTGTCGGCTCGTTTGCCCTGGCGAAATTCCTCCTGCGTGGCGAGGTGATCGAATGAACGCTGAACTGTCTCTGTGGGTGGAAATCCCGGTGGCGATCCTGCTGGTGCTCAGCAGTGTTTTCGCATTGATCGGCGCGATCGGGCTGGTGCGCATGAAGGATTACTTCCAGCGCATGCACCCGCCGGCGCTGGCCTCGACCTTGGGTGCGTGGTGCGTGGCGCTGGCTTCGATCATCTACTTTTCGGCGCTCAAGTCAGGGCCGGTGTTGCATGCCTGGCTGATCCCGATTCTGCTGGCGATTACCGTGCCGGTGACGACGCTGCTACTGGCGCGGGCGGCGTTGTTCCGCAAGCGTATGGCGGGGGATGACGTGCCGGCTGAAGTGAGTAGTCGGCGGACGGAAAGCGGGAGTTAGGTTCAGAGATTTGTATTGATTGGCAGGGCCTCTTCGCGGGCAAGCCCGCTCCCACATTTGACCGAGTTGGCCGGACGAACGCGGTCAAATATGGGAGCGGGATTGCTCGCGAAGGCGTCAGTCGAGGCAACTCAAATCCAGGCGACGGCCAACAACCCGCCCCCCAACACCACACACAACGGCGAATAAACCCAAGTGTCGAGCCGGGCAAACTTCGACCCTTTGACCTCCTTGAAAAACCCCACCAGGTTCGAATCGCCGATCGCCCGGGCGAACATCAGCATCGCGATGGCGCTGATTACCCATTGCAGTGATTGATGGGACACCGCCGGCATCCACCAGCCGACCCGCAAACACACCAGCGCAGCAATCAACAGCAATCCGAACGCCACCAGCAACGTCAGCCACGCCGAAGGCTTGAACGCGGGCCGCGAACTTGCGCCGTCCTCTTCCGGCACCTGAGGCACCGCCGCCACAGCCGCCCACTGTCCACCCAGCGCCCAGTAGACATGTATCAGGCTGATCACCGCGAAGATCGTCACCAGCCATTGAGCCAACACAAACGTCATGTCGAGGATCCTTGAAAGGGATTTAACAGAATCATCCTAGTCGGCATTTTTAGATGTGCGCGACTGATTAACGGGGATGAAGTGCCGCCCCATGCGCTCATTA
>NZ_VIUK01000019.1:0-133142 GCF_007828295.1 Pseudomonas sp. SJZ080 | reverse complement strand
TTTTCAGCTGGCTGTGCACACCCGGTTTTAATGCGCGATGCCTTGTAGGAGCCGGCTTGCTGGCGATAGCCGTTGCGCAGTGTGTCTGAATCACCGCGTAGCCCGTTTCGCCAGCAAGCCGGCTCCTACAGTCTGCCACGTCCTTCGGCACCCACACCTGCCACACCTCCGGGTGCGCCTTCATGAACGCCTCCGCCGCCTGCCGTGGCGGGGTATGTTTCTCGCTCATTTCAGCTGGCTGTGCACACCCGGTTTTAATGCGCGATGCCTTGTAGGAGCCGGCTTGCTGGCGATAGCCGTTGCGCAGTGTGTCTGAATCACCGCGTAGCCCGTTTCGCCAGCAAGCCGGCTCCTACAGTCCGCCACGTCCTTCGGCACCCAAGCCTGCCACACCTCCGGGTGCGCCTTCATGAACGCCTCCGCCGCCTGCCGTGGCGGGGTATGTTTGTCGCTCATTTCAGCTGGCTGTGCACACCCGGTTTAATGCACGATGCCTTGTAGGAGCCGGCTTGCTGGCGATAGCCGTTGCGCAGTGTGTCTGAATCACCGCGTAAGCCGGCGCCTACAGTCCGGCGGAGACTTTATCTGCCACGTCCTTCGGCACCCACGCCTGCCACACCTCCGGGTGCGCCTTCATGAACGCCTCCGCCGCCTGCCGTGGCGGGGTATGTTTCTCGCTCATTTCAGCCAGTGCCTTGTTCAACGGGTCGATGGGGAAATCGACTTTGGTAAAGAATTCGGCAATCTGCGGGTACTGTTTCTGGAACGGTGTGGACACGCCAATCGACAGCTTCGAAGGCAATGAGCGAGTCGGTTTCGGGTTCGGATTGTCGGCGTCGGTCAGGGTTTTCCAGGCTTCGGCGTCGAACGGCGGTTCTTCCAACTGAACCAGTTTGAAACGCCCGAGCAAGGGTGTCGGCGACCAGTAATAGAAAAGAACCGGCTTGCCACGACGAATAGACGAACTGATTTCCGCATCCAGTGCCGCCCCGGAGCCGCTGCGGAAATTCACATAGCTGTCGTCCAGGCCATAGGCCTTGAGCTTCTGCTTGTTGACCACCTCCGACGTCCAGCCGATCGGGCTGTTGAGGAAACGCCCCTTGCCCGGGGATTCCGGATCGCTGAACACCCCCTTGTATTTCGGCAGGTCGCTGACGCTGCGCAGGTCCGGCGCCAGCGGTTTGAGGCCTTTGGCCGGATCGCCCTTGACCACGTACTCAGGCACCCACCAGCCTTCGGTGGCGCCCTTCACCGTATCGCCGAGGCTGACGACCTTGCCTTCGGCCTCGGCCTTGACCCAGACCGGGCTGCGACCGGCCCATTCTTCGCCAATGACCTGAATGTCATTGTTGGCCAAGGCAGTCTCCAGCGTGATGGTCGTCCCCGGCAAGGTATCGGTCGGTAGCCCATAGCCCTTCTCGACGATGATCCGCAGGATGTCGGTGATCAGGCTGCCGCTTTCCCAGTTCAGGTCGGCGAAGTGGATCGGCGTCTGGGCGGCGAAACCCGGCACGGGCGAAACCGACAAACCGAAAGCGACCAGGACAGCAGTCAGCAACCGTCGAAATCCGTTCATGCTTATGCACCTCGTGCTGTTCACAGCAATAGCAGGATGGCCTGATAAAGACCGCAAGCCTCAAAATACTCAGTCAACTGACTGTAGTAGAGGTTCCTGCTTTCGAGGGGGGAGGATTATTTTTCAGACGTTTCCTGCAAACGTGCCAGCTCTCTTCGTACCATGCTGGCGTACTCTGCCGGACGCAATGTGTAGATCTGCGAAGCCACCCACCCCAGCCATGCACCCTGCAGAACCGCCTTCTGGTCAAACAGCCGCCTGGCTTCGTCTCGAGCGCTGGCCTGGTTCCGTTCGTGGAAATCGGCGCGGTTCAGGGTCATTACTCGCTGGCCTTGAACGTCACCAGTTCACCCTTGCGCCACTTGGCTGCCTTGGCCGTCACGGCTTTCAGGGTTTTGGTCAGGCCTTCCTGCAACTGTTGGTGAGCGGCAAACACCATCACCACGTTGTGACCTTCCTTGAACACGATCCCGTGGCCGTCGGCCGTGGTCACGAACGCGTAATCGCCGAGGCCGTACACCGTCAGTTTGATTTCGCGGAACTTGATGTCCAGTTTGCCGCCTTCACGGCTGGGCAATACCGATGCGCTGAAATGATCGCCAACCTTGAGTTTCAGGCCCGGCTTGTCGTCCACCACCAGCGCTGATTCGGTGTCGAGTTCGGCAATGTAAATGCCTTCAGCGTTCTGTTCGGTGATGTAAACAAAACGTGACTGGAACTGTTTAACCAGCTTTGCGCGCAAATCACCCAACACGAACAAAGCATGCATATCGAGATTACTTACTGCCAAGGAAACATCCCCACATCTGAAAATGATGCTGCACGCTGACAGACAGCGCACAGCAGAAAAAAGCGGCAATGCCGAAGGTGTAGCCAAAGGGCCTGGGTCGAATCCGGAAACGAGCAGAGTGCTCATCCATCGCGAGGCGTGAGAAGACTACTGGAATGTCACTCGCGTCGTCTTGCCTGGCGTTCGTCAGAAGTTGAAGGAAAACGCCCTTCTGAGCGCCAGAAAAACAGGATTACCAACCTTAGGGAAAAAACGCTGCAAAAAAAGCACTTTTCCGACATATCGCCCGCAAAAAATTGCTTTAGATGAACATCAATCGCCAACCCGTGACGGTGATTCTAGAGCAGCGATGCTCATCGAGACTACCCAAAACGACGTACACACGTCGGCAAAACCATGAAAAGGACTTCATATGTGCACCCTGACACACTTCGTTCCTCACACAAACCATCCATCGATGCTGCCTCCGGCGATGTTTTCGCACACTGTGTTTGCCCCTGCGGAGCCTGCCATGCCGCGCTTCCAGGTGATATTGGCCGGCAATGCCTTCTTCCACATCAAGGAAATTTCCACGGGCCATGTAAGAGGTTTCCGCAGCAACCATAACGAAGCGTGCGCGCTTGCCCGCGCACTCGAGTCACGGTGCTGAACATTCTGCCTCGCTCCTCTCCTATAGACGTTTCGTCATGCCGACGAGTTAACTCAGCCGTCGGCAGGCAACTACTGCCATACTGCCGAACCAATGAAACCCGTTCCCAAGCCGGACGGCGTTCAACACAACAGAATATTTCCAAGGGAAGGCTGCTACGTGACGGAATTTGATATCGGTGAATTTTTTATCCGGGGCGAAGCCAGAGAAGTCGAAGGAGAATTCCAGGCCGTCATTATCATGCGCGCCAAACCGCCGCTGACCACAGTGACGTATCACCAGGTCGAGAAGGATCGCTGGTTCAAAACTTCGGACGTCGCCGCCGTCGCCGCTCAGGAAGCCGCAAAGGCCCTGAAGCTCGCCGTCGATGAAGGCGCATTGAAAGCCTGATCAGCCGGTTCGCAGTCTATGCTCATTCCTGCTTTCGAACATCGCTATCGAACTCCTGAAGTGCGGCCCCCTCAGATGCAATGCAGCCGCACCTCAGATCTCGCACCCGCGCGACCAGCAAGGAGATGAAGATGGATTCACCTACACACGATTTGAAAGGTTTGTTCGACCAGCTCGGCCTGGATTCCAGCGAAAAGGCAATCGACGATTTCATCGCCAGCCATTCCCCGCTGGCCGACGATAAAAAGCTCATCGATGCCGAATTCTGGACACCGCAACAAGCGGGCTTCCTGAAAGAGCAGTTGCGTGAAGACGCTGATTGGGCGCGGGTGGTCGATGACCTGAACCTGCGTATGCATCAGGTTCACTAGTCAATGCAGGCTGTCGGGGGCTTCGGCATTTAATTGCTCCAACCAGGCAGCCTTGCACTCTTGCGCTTCATCGCGGCTGGAGAATACCGTCCCCCGGCGCTCGCCGTTCAGCAATACGACCCAACAGACGCTCTGCCCCACCGCACGCAAGCTGGCGGGTACAGCGCTGCCAATCATCACCGCGACATCGACTTTGCTTTGCATGCTGACCTCTCGAACTTCATTAGCTACCTAACCATGTAGGCAGGGTAATGAGTTCATCGGCGTGGAAACAGCGACTGCGCTGCACAGATCAGTTGCCAGAATCGCAACAATGCCCCGGTGTATTCCTCTTATGAAAATGGGTGGCTGCACAATCCCGCGGATATTTCCGGCCCCCTGTATGAGCTGGCTTGCTAGCGATGGCTGAGCGTCAGGCGGCTTGTTTTTTGAGGGTGTACATATCCGTTGCTGCGGTAACGGCGGGTAATGGTTCCGCCCTTACGGCGGGTTACTTGGAAAAGCGCCAAGTAACCAAACGCTCTCGCCCCTGACGTACGGTGGCTCGCTAAGGCTCGCCATTCCCTCGCTCCGGTCCTGCTCCGTGGGCCCGCCGCCATCGGCCATCCATGGCCGGGGGCGGCTAACCCGGCATCCATGCCGGGTTGCCCACTGCGCAGAACCTGCGCTCGGCCTTCCGACGGGGCAGATCAAGATCAAAAGCCAGATCAATAGCCAAAGCGAGGCGGCCTGATAGCCGACCTGTTTTCCGTCAAGGTCATCGGCGGTGAACACCAATCTCATGCCCACCAAAAATCCCCTGTGGGAGCGGCGGTGCGACGATTCGACTTGCTCGCGAATGCAGACTGGCATTCAACATTGATGTCGACTGACACGGCCTCATCGCGAGCAAGTCGAATCGTCGCACCGCCGCTCCCACATTCATCGGGGTTGCTTCCAGAGTGATGAGAACGATCAAGTCAGCGAAGCGCGCCCGCTTGAAGCCCAGGTCGGCCCGCAGGCCGCCTCGCGGTGCTGTGGCGGTGATCGCCCCCTCGTGAGGCCGAGTGGAGGTTCTGCGCAGTGGGCAACCCGGCATGGATGCCGGGTTAGCCGCCCCCGGCCATGGATGGCCGATGGCGGCGGGCCCACGGAGCAGGACCGGAAGGAGGGCATGGCGAGCCTAAGCGAGCCACCGAACGAAAGGGGCAAAAGCGCTTGGTTACTTGGCGCTTTTCCAAGTAACCCGCTGTAAGAGCGGAACCCATAGCCGCCGTTACCACAGAAACGGATATGTCCCCCACCCCAAAAGCCCATCAACTCAACGAGGACTTTCCGGCTTATACCCCAAACGCAACCCACCCCAATGCCGCCCCTTAATCATGATCGGCACCGAAAGATCATGCATCAGTTCCCCGGTATCCCGCGTATAGGTCTGCAACAGAACAGCCTGCTGATGACTGCCACAACGAATACCGGTGCGGTCGGAAAATTTGCGTTTGGTGCGATTCTGCAACGTATCGACCTGCACATCCCCCGTCAGCGGCTGACTGAAAACCTTGTTGTGGGTCGGCACATAACCCTGCTGCGTACAGGCGATGGCGAATACCAGGCCTTCATGAAGCGGCAACAGCGGCTCCTGAATCGCCGGCAAAACCTGATCGGTGTAACGGTCGAAACGCGTCTGAAACTTGGCCGGGCTCGTATTGGGGATGGTCTGGTAATTGCGATCGAACAAGTCATCAAGACTGATAAGGCCCTGGTTGATATCCGCTTCGAAACGCGCCGCAATCTGACTCGCGCCTTCACGGGCCAGGTCATAAATCCGCTGGTGATAGTCATCCAGCCCGACTTCGGCAAGACGCTCACTGATGGTTTCGGCCTGCCCTTCCATCTGCACAGCGGCTTGCGCCAGGCGCTGGGTCTGTTGATCGCTGATCGCCAGGTCGCTGCGCATCTGCTCGATGGCGTGAAACAGACTGTCCAGCTGCTCGCGATTGGTCTCGGCGCCCTTGGCAATTTCGCCGACCTGACTTTCCACGCCAGCCGCCAGGCGCGCAATGTTTTCCAGGTGCTGACCGGTGTGCTCGACCTGCTTCACGCCGATGTCGAGGTCGCTGGACAACTGGCGAATCTGCTCCACCACCTGCGCGGTGCGTTGCTGGATATCGGCCACCATCTCGCCGACTTCTCCGGTCGCCGTCGCCGTGCGTGCGGCCAGGCCGCGAACTTCATCGGCGACCACCGCAAACCCGCGTCCATGCTCCCCGGCTCGCGCCGCTTCGATGGCCGCGTTCAACGCCAGCAGGTTGGTCTGACTGGCGATGGACTGGATCACCAACGTGACCCGCTGGATATCGTCGCTGCGCAGGCTCAGGGCTTCGATCAGCTCACGGCTATTGTTGGCGCGCTGACTGAGCTGGTGCATGCGACTGATGGATTCGATCAGCTCCGTGCGCCCTGCTGCGCTGCTCTGGTGAGCTTCGCTGGCGGCACCGAGGGCAGCGCGACTGAGTGTCGAAGTCGCCTGTTCCGTGGCGATCATCACTTCAGCGTTACTGACAATCTGTGCCGCGGCACCGAGTTGTGATTGCAGCTTGTCCGCCAGCTGCTTGACCGAATAGGCCACACCAGCGGCTGACAGAGCGTTGTGACTGGTGGTGTAGGAAAGATCTCGAGTCAGCTCGGCGATGGCACCGGTGCTGTCTGCGGATGATTCTTCGGGGATGGCTCGGGAACGCAGGCGAGGTAACCAGACAATCAGCACGGCCAGCGGCAGGCCGAGGTAAAGCGACCAGCCGCCCAGCGCCATGCCGCACAGCAAGAGCATCAGGGCGATGCTTTGCAGTGTGGGCGTCAGCCAAGGGTTTTTCGGCAAAAGCACGGGGGCAGGCACTGCCCCGACCAGAGATCCGTCCCGCGTCATATCTTCACCCCACGTACTTCTAATTGTTGTCTGCGCATTTAACGCCACTACAGGGCCATTATCCATGGTCCATTAGTAGTGGGCGTTGCAGCAGATCAATAGAAGCGCCTAAGGTTTTTCACAGACGAAAAAAAGCATCGCGGGCCAGCCTTGCTCCTTCAGGAACGAGGCTTGCCCGCGATGCGGGGCGCTACGAAATCAGGCCTGACGCTGGTGCTTGTCGATCTGTTCGTGACGCTCTTGAGCTTCGATGCAGTACTTGGTGGTCGGGCTGATCAGCAGGCGTTTCAGGCCAATGGCCTCGCCGCTGTCGTCGCACCAGCCGAAGCTGTCTTCCTTGATGCGTTCCAGCGCCTGTTCCAACTGAGGCAGCATGCGCTGGTCGCGATCGATAGCGTTCACCAGCCAGGTGCGCTCTTCTTCGACAGACGCCGCGTCAGCCGGATCGGCCGGGGTGTCCAGGCTCTCGATGGCGATGCGGTTCTGCTCGATGCGCTCATGGGTTTCGACTTTCATGTTCTGCAACAGCTCAGAGAAAAAAGCATGTTGCTCGGCATTCATATAGTCATCCGCCGGCATGGCCAGCAACTTGTCCTTTGTCATTGATATCTCTATAAAAAAACGTGCATTAAGGCGAATTAGGGAGCGTTCCGGCGGACCTGGTCTGGCCATCGGAACGGCGCCGTTTATTCCAAGCGCCACCCGGCACTCAATTTACGAGGGGCGGCAGTCTAAGGCCGACTTGAGGCCCCAGCAACTGAAAAGTCAGCGAATTTGTCCGACAAAGCCCTGAAAGTGCTCTATGGCAACCTTTGCGGTGGTTATCGGAGTGCGTTTATAGCAAGAAATTCAATCGAGCGGCTGTATATAGAAGACAAACGGCTGCGACAGAACGGGTTATCGGCCGCATTTGCAGGTTGATGAGCCGTCGGTGCAACACGTTTGCAGCACGTGGAACCTCGGCTAAGGTTATCCATCCCGAAACGACCATCTGAAGGAGCGGTGCAATGAAACTGATCGGCATGCTGGATTCGCCTTATGTGCGACGGGTCGCCATTACTGCCAAACGCCTGGGCATCGACCTCGACCACCAATCGGTTTCGGTGTTTCGGCACTTCGAGCAGTTCCAGCAAATCAACCCGGTGGTCAAGGCGCCGACACTGGTGCTCGATGACGGCGAGGTGTTGATCGACTCGACATTGATCATCGATTACCTGGAGGCGCTGGCGGCGCCGGGTAAAAGCCTGATGCCCGGCGAGCTGGATCAGCGCCTGCGTTCGTTACGCTTGATCGGCCTGGCGCTGGCAGCGTGCGAGAAGTCTGTGCAGCTTTATTACGAACGCAACCTGCGACCCGCAGAAATCCAATTCGAGCCGTGGGTGGAACGGGTCGAAGGGCAATTGGCGGCGGCGTATTCGGCGTTGGAGCAGGAGTTGGAATTGCAACCGCTGAAGACTGACGGTTCGATCAAACAGGATGGCATCACGCTGGCGGTGGCCTGGAGCTTCACCAATCTGGTGGTGCCGGATCAGGTGAGTGATCAGCACTTTCCACGGATCAGCGCATACACCGCGTATGCCGAGGGGCTTGATGATTTTGTGAGTACGCCGATCGAGTAGTTGGATTTTTTGTGTCTGGTCTGGCCGTCACATTCAACATCAATCCGACAGTCAGTTCCCCCAAACTAAAAGCCGCTTCTACCCGAGGCAGAAGCGGCAGTGAATCAGTGCATAAACAGGGCGATCAGGATGATGATCGGGATTGGTACACCGAGAAAGAACAGCAGTAATGAGCGCATGGTGATTCTCCAGGGTTAGCGAACAGGCACAGTGGTCACATAAGCGTCGGATTCCAGATACACCACGGCATCCCGACGACGACCGCCGAATGTAGCGGCGAAGCTGGCGAAGAACGCACCGATCAGCAGCGCGATGAACATCCACAGCGACGTCCATGCCGCGACTTTGGCAGCCGTGTCGGCAGCTTGTTGAGCGGCCAGTTTCGCGTCAGCAACGGCTTTTTGGGTGCGAGCATAGACTTCATCGACACGACGCTCGGCGTCCGCTTGCGTGAGGTTGGTCCGTTGCGCCACCAGTTGCGCCAGATACGTGCGGTCTTCGGCGGCCAGTTGACCGTCGTTGCTCAGGGAGCGCACGAAGATGCGGGTCACCGTGCCGCGGGCAGCATCATCACTGATGGCAGCCGGGCGATCATCGCGGAACAGACTGTCGACGAAATAACCGTACTGGTCGCTGCTGGTATTGCCGGCGGCAGTTCCGGCCGCTTGAGTCGCGGCACTTGCAGCGCCACCGACCACATTTGCACCGGCCTGCACACCGCCGCTGACGATGCTGCTGACCGAGCCGACGACCAGCGTCGCGGTCACCAGCGTCGCCACGCACCAGGCGAGGAAACCATGGGCCGTGTCGCGGAAGTAGACTTCATCGCCATGCATATACGCCCACTTCACCCGCAGGCGACCGGCGATGTAACCACCGAGCCCCGAAGCGACAATTTGCGTGGCGGCCAGCCAGATAATCGTTGAAATGCCCAAGCCCTTGGCACTGACGCCTTCGTTGGCCCATGGGGACACCGCCGAAAAACCCAGACCAAAACCGAGCAGTACCAGGATCAACGACAGCGCCGCCGCAGCAGCGGCCCCGGCGAAAATCGCACCCCAGGAAACGCCCGACAGCGTGCTTGACTCTTCTGCGGCAGGATAGAAACCATCAGAGGATCTATTCATTGTTATGTCGCTCCAGGCAGGAAAGATGTTGTTACAACTCGTCACAAGAGGAATTGCAGTCACCGTGCCAGTCGCCGACTTTAAATAAATAGTGTTATTTCAATGACTTATAAAGTTTGAACTTCTTATTTCCATGCAATTTGCAAGGAACAGCCCAACACGGCGGGTTTTCTGCATTGCGCAATTATCACTTGCGTCGGTAGCTCTTGTTACCGCTTGGCGTCAGGCAATACACCCCGCCTCGTGGCCCCGTACAAAACGAACCCGAGCCGCACGTGCAGCCATCGGCGCTCTTCATCAAGGTTTGTGGACGCGCCTGGTTTGAGTCGCCATAAATAGCCGAACAACTCTTCTTCGACGCGCTGATAGAGCCGTCATTACAAAGGAACAGGTCGCCATCACATCGATCGATACCGCCCTTCTTTCCCGAACACGGCGTGTTACCCGCCCAGGCGCTCCCGCTAATGACGCACAGCAACAGTACAATAATCGGCATCCCGCCACGGCGAATCCAAGTGCGCACGGTCCAGTTCCCTTTCAAATTATGGCTATATGATATCAATGATCCGGACGCCTCATGCCCCACATGAAAGTTAATTTAAAAAGTCGGCGGCAATTCTTGGCAGAATGCCCACACACTTGCCTTGAACTGACTATCAGGTCCGCCCTATGACCCGCATCTTGACCATCGAAGACGACGCCGTGACCGCCCGGGAAATCGTCGCCGAACTGAGCAGCCACGGCCTCGACGTGGATTGGGTCGACAATGGCCGCGAAGGGCTTGAGCGCGCGGTCAGCGGCAACTACGACCTGATCACCCTCGACCGTATGCTGCCCGAGCTCGATGGCCTGGCGATTGTCACGACGCTGCGGACCATGGGCGTGTCGACGCCGATCCTGATGATCAGCGCCCTCTCCGATGTTGATGAGCGCGTGCGCGGTTTGCGCGCCGGCGGGGACGATTACCTGACCAAACCCTTTGCCACCGATGAAATGGCTGCGCGGGTCGAAGTGCTGCTGCGCCGGCAGAACACCGTGACCGCACAGGCCACTACGCTACGGGTCGCGGACCTGGAGCTCAACCTGATCAGCCACGAAGCCAGCCGCGACGGTCAGCTGCTGACGCTGTTGCCCACCGAGTACAAGTTGCTGGAATTCCTGATGCGCAACACCGGGCAGATTCTGTCGCGGATGATGATTTTCGAAGAGGTCTGGGGCTATCACTTCGACCCTGGCACCAACCTGATCGACGTGCACATCGGTCGACTGCGCAAGAAGATCGACCCGCCCGGCAATGTCCCCCTGATTCGGACCGTGCGAGGCTCGGGTTATGTCATTGCCGAACCCCTCTAAAGGCTGGCGTTCTTCCAGCAGCCGCTTGCTGGCGCTCTACAGTTCGCTGTTCGTGCTCTGGAGCGGAATTCTCATGGGGGTCATGTATTACGAGGTGTCCGCGTACCTGGACAACCTGGCCAAGCATTCGCTGATGCAACGTCAGCATCTGTTCTCGCGCTTTTCCGGCGAACAACTGGTGGACGCCCTCGCCGTCAGCATGACCTTCGACATTCGCGGCATCGACGCCTACGGCCTGTTCGATGCCGAGCATCGCTACCTCAACGGTGCCCTGCGGCACATACCTGCAGGCCTGCCGCTGGACGGCAGGATTCACATGCTCAGCGACTGCGCCGAATCCGACGACCCGACCCTGCCCAGCGACAGTTGCGATGCGGTGGCGACCCAGACGCGTGATGGTCGCTGGCTGATACTGGTGCGCGACAACGGCTCGCTGTTCGCCGTGACCCGGATCATCCTCCACGCGCTGCTCTGGGGCGTGACCCTGACCATTTTGCCGGGCATCGTCGGATGGCATCTGTTGCGCCGTCGACCGCTGCGGCGCATTCGCGGGATTCAGGCCAGTGCCGAGGCGATTGTGGCCGGGGATCTGACCCGGCGTTTGCCGCTGTCCAATCGCCGCGACGAACTGGACATGCTCGCCGCCATCGTCAACGCCATGCTCGAACGCATCGAACGTTTGATGAACGAGGTCAAGGGTGTGTGCGACAACATTGCCCACGACTTGCGCACGCCGCTGACCCGCTTGCGGGCGCAGTTGTATCGCATGCAGCAACAGGCGGGCGAAGGCTCCCAGGAAGCCGCGCAACTGGATTCAGTGTTGAGTGAAGCGGACACCCTGATGGCGCGCTTTCGCGGTTTGCTGCGGATTTCCGAGCTGGAAGACCGGCAGCGACGCTCCGGTTTTGTGCAACTCGACCCGGTGCCGTTGCTGCAGGAACTGCACGACTTTTATCTGCCGCTGGCGGAGGAAGACCAGTTGGCTTTCAAGCTGCAGTTACCCGAATCATTGCCTGCGCTGAATGGCGATCGGGCGCTGTTGTTCGAAGCCGTGGCGAACCTGTTGAGCAATTCGATCAAATTCACACCGCCCGGCGGCGAGGTGATTTTGCGTGGGGTCAATGAGGGTGGGCATACGCGGATCGAAGTCCTCGACTCCGGACCGGGCATTCCTGCGGCCGAACGCGAAGCCGTGTTCCAACGCTTCTATCGCGCCGAAGGTGGCAATCAGCAAAGCGGATTCGGGTTGGGGCTGTCGATCGTGGCGGCGATCGTCAGCCTGCACGGGTTTACGCTTGAAGTGGATACCAGTGAGTTGGGCGGCGCAAAACTAGTGCTCGACTGCCGGCAGAGCCTGATACCCCAGACCTAGCGCGATCTCAGGCACGAAGAAGATCAAATGTGGGAGCGGGCTTGCTCGCGAAGGCGGTGTAGCAGCCAACAAAACAGTGACTGACACACCGCTATCGCGAGCAAGCCCGCTCCCACATTGGATTTGTGGTGTTTGTCAGGCCGGGTAGTTGGCTCGAAGGGCTTCAAGTCCACCCTGGTAGATGCCGCCAAACAGCGCCGTCACTTCCTCCTCACTCACACCCACCGGCGCAAACCGACCCGACCAGGTCACCCGCGCCCTCTCACCCTGCGCTTCAACGCGAATCGTCGCCAGGTAATCAGTCGCCGGGAACGGCGCCTGCAAAATCGAGTAGCTGTATGTCTTCCCGGCGTTATCAAACGCCTCCAGCCGCTCAACCACCACCGCGCCATCCGCCGTTTGCAGACTGCGCACACGCCCGCCTTCGCTCAGCTCGCTTTTGGGAATGAACGGCAGCCAGTCCGGCAGCGAATTGAAGCCGCCGATAAATTGCCAGACCTGCTCGGCCGAAGCCGGGATGTCGATAAATGCTGATGCAGTTGCCATGTAATCCTCTCACTCAATCAAAAAAATTCAGATTGCCATGCTGTCGACGACACCGCCGTCGACTCGAAGGGCTGCGCCGGTTGTGGCCGACGACAGCGGCGAAGCGATGTAAGCCACCAGGTTGGCGACTTCCTCGACATTCGCCACGCGCTGGATGATCGATGTCGGCCGGGCCTTGCGCACGAAGGCGTCGGCTTCTTCCCGAACACTGCGCCCCGATTCGGCCGTGGCGTCCTTGAGCATCTGCTCAAGACCATCGGTCAACGTCGGGCCGGGCAGGATCGCGTTGACCGTCACGCCAGTGCCCGCCAGCCGCTTGGCCAGGCCATGGGATACGGCGAGGTTAGCGCTTTTGGTCACGCCATAGTTGAGCATGTCAGCCGGAATCGGGATCCCGGATTCCGAGGACAGGAAGATCACCCGCCCCCAGCCCTGCTTGACCATGTCCGGTACGTAATGCCGTGACAGGCGCACACCGGAGATCACGTTGACCTCGTAGAAACGCGTCCACTCGCTGTCCGGCGTGTCGAAGAAATCCACCTCGTTGAAGATCCCGAGGTTGTTGACCAGGATGTCCGCGCGCGGCTCGGCGGCGAACAATTGCTCGGCGCCTTCGGCGGTGCCGAGGTCTGCGGTCAGGCCACGCAATTGCGCACCCGGCACGCTCTGGCGAATACTCGCCAGCGCTTGCTCGACCTTGGCCGTCTCGCGGCCGATCACCACCACCGTGGCGCCGGACTCCGCCAGTGCCTTGCTGATGCCCAGGCCAATGCCGGCGGTGCTACCGCTGACGATGGCGAGTTTTCCGCTCAAATCGATTTTCATAGTGCACCGCCTTTGTAGGAGCTGCCGATGGTTGCGATCTTTTGACCTGGCAACGGCGCTCGTTCAGAAACCAGATTAGCCTCGCGCATGGCTTGCCAGAACGCAGCAGGAATCACCGCCGACAGCGCCGCGACATCTTCAGCGATCCGGTCCGGACGGCTGGCCCCCGGAATCACCGCCGCGACGGCCGGATTTGCCAGGGAGAACTGCAACGCAGCGGCCTTGATGTCGACACCGTGAGCAGCCGCGATGCGTTTGATCTGCTCGACTTTATGGATGATCGCCGGGCTGGCCTTCTGGTATTCGAAGTGCGCGCCGCCGGCCAGAATGCCTGAGCTGTAAGGGCCACCGACCACGATTTCGACGTTCTGCGCCAGCGCGGCGTCCATCAGGCGTTGCAGGGCACGGTCATGGTCGAGCAGCGTGTAGCGCCCCGCCAGCAGAAAACCGTCCGGTTGGGCTTCGGTCAGATCAAGGGTCAACTCGCACGGCTCGACCTTGTTCACGCCCAGGCCCCAGCCCTTGATGACGCCTTCTTCACGCAAACGGGTCAGTACCTTGAACGCACCGGTGCGGGCCTGGTTGAAGTATTCCAGCCATTGATCGCCGTAGAAATCCTGCGCGATGTCATGCACCCAGACGATGTCCAGGCGATCGGTTTGCAGGCGCTTGAGGCTGTCTTCGATGGAACGCATCGTCGCGTCAGCGCTGTAGTCATTGACGATCTTGTTCGGGCGCCCGTGTTCGAACACACCGCTCTTCTCGCCCAGATCACGG
This sequence comes from Pseudomonas sp. SJZ080, assembly GCF_007828295.1. NCBI lineage: Bacteria > Pseudomonadati > Pseudomonadota > Gammaproteobacteria > Pseudomonadales > Pseudomonadaceae > Pseudomonas > Pseudomonas sp. SJZ080. The sequence continues at coordinate 118,842 of NZ_VIUK01000019.1, read as the reverse complement.
GCAGCGGCGTCTTCGACTTCATCGAGAATCACCCGACCGACCTTGCTGCTCAGTACGTAGTCGTCACGGTTGTACCGGGCCAGTGCGGCGCCGAGGCGAATCTCCGACAGACCCGAACCGTAAAACGGCGCGGTATCGAAATAACGCACGCCGGCATCCCAGGCAGCGTGCACGGTGGCCATCGCTTCTTCTTCCGGGATGGCGCGGAACATGTTGCCCAATGGCGCGGTTCCGAAACCCAGCGTGCCGGGCAGTTTGTCTTTCAAGCTCATGATTCAATCCTCTCAAATGTCTCGTAAACCTGTAGGAGCCGGCTTGCTGCGGGCGGCGCACCGATGAAAGCGGCGGGTCAGTAGCCATTTGTCGTGACATGGAAGCCTTCGCCAGCAAGCCGGCTCCTACAGAGCGCGGTGTTTGCGTTACCGTTGGGCAGATCCTAGATTGCGAGGATCGGACCGCCCAAGACATAATGCGCAGCACTTGAGTCCCTATAGGTCTTACATGATCGACATTCGCCAATTGCGCTACTTCGTTGCCGTCGCCGAAGAAGAACACGTCGGTCGCGCCGCCGAACGCCTGCACATTTCCCAGTCGCCCCTGAGCCGGCAGATCGCCCAGCTTGAGGAACGCCTGGGCCTGACCCTGTTTGAACGCAGCCAGCAGCGCATTCGCCTGACCCGCGACGGCCAGACCTTTCTCGCCGAAACCCGCGCCCTGCTGACCCACGCCAATCGCCTGGAGTCCCTCGGCAAACGCCTCGGTCGTGGCGAAGAAGGCGGTTTGTGCATCGGCTACATCGAAAACGCCATGCACGCCGGCGTCCTGCCGAATGCCTTGCGGGTGTTGCGGGTGGACCGACCGAACGTGCATGTCGCGCTGTATAACCTGAGTTCCGCCGAACAACTCGAAGGCTTGCGTCAGCGTAGCCTCGATATCGCGTTGGTCAGCGAACCGCCCGTCGCCGACGATCCGGACTTGCTGGGTTTTCAGGTGCTCGACGACCCGATGCTGCTGGCGCTGCCCGAGCACCATCCCCTCGCCCGCCAAGCGACGCTGAGCCCGGCAGATCTGGCCGACCAGGAATGGATCGGCGTGCAACACCGACAGAACTGCGCCAGCCGCGAAGACTTCGTCAGCGCCTGCATCCGCGCCGGTTTCACCCCTGACATCCGCATGGAAGCCACCGAACCCTTCACCGCGTTGGGTCTGGTGGCGTCGGGGTTGGGGATCGCGATGATTCAGAAAGGCCTGAGCCGAAATGCACCACCGGGCGTGGTGCTGCGGGAAGTGCCGTGGATTGCGTTCACCACGCCGTTGTGGGCGGCGTGGCACCGGATCAATTTGCGGCCGTTGGTGGAGACGTTCAGGAAGGTGTTGACCGAGCCGGGGGCGGCCACATAAGACAGGGCGGATGATCCCGATGCCCGTCGGTCAATGCAGCCCGCTCCCACATTGGATCGTGGTCAAATTCGTCATGTTTAAAAGCGCTGCGCGTTACTCCATGAGTGCTGCAGCGCCTTTGAACAGGCGGCAGACCGGGCATTGAATCGACTCGACCCGATCGGGCACCTGCGGCCCCTCGCCACAGTGAATCCTCCTGTCCCAAGGGTTTGGTGCTTTACTGGAAAGACCCGGAATTCTAGCGAGTAGCCCCGCCATGAACCGCAACGACCTGCGCCGCGTGGACATGAACCTGTTGGTGATTTTCGAAACCCTGATGTTCGAAAAGAACCTGACACGGGCCGGGGAAAAGCTGTTCCTCGGCCAGCCCGCCGTCAGCGCTTCACTGGCCAAGTTGCGTGATCTGTTCGATGACCCGCTGCTGGTGCGTAACGGTCGCGTACTGGAGCCGACCCAGCGCGCGCTGCAGATTCTCAAGGAATTGCAGCCCGCGATGGACACCATTTCCGGCGCGGTCAGCCGGGCCAAGGATTTCGACCCGGCCACCAGCCGCGACGTGTTCCGCATCGGTCTGTCGGATGACGCCGAGTTCGGCCTGTTTCCGCCGCTGCTCAAGCAAATCCGCGAAGAGGCGCAGAACGTGGTGGTGGTCGTGCGTCGGGTGAATTTCCTGCTGATGTCGTCGATGCTCGCCAGCGGCGAGATTTCCGTCGGGATCAGCTACACCACGGAACTGCCGGCCAACGCCAAGCGCAAGAAACTGCGGGACCTGAGCGTGAAGATCCTGCGCGGCGACAACCGTCCCGGCGTCCTGACGCTGGATGATTACTGCGAACGGCCGCATGCGCTGGTGTCGTTTTCCGGGGACCTGACCGGCGCTATCGACAACGATCTGGCGCGCATAGGCCGCTCACGCCGCGTGGTGCTGGCGGTGCCGCAGTTCGCCGGGCTGCGCGCTCTGCTGGCCGGCACCGACATGCTCGCCACGGTGCCGGATTACGCCGCGTGTGCGCTGATCGAAGGCAGCAGCCAGTTGCGGGCCGACGACGCGCCGTTTGACATCAACCTGTCCGAGCTGTCGATGGTGTGGAACGGGGTCAACGATAACGATCCGGCAGAACGTTGGTTGCGCTCGCGAATTGCCCAACACATGTCGGCGCCACTGCCGGGGCATTGACCGCGTTGAAGCCCGGGTCAGTCTCGCGCAGGAAAATCGGCAGGTCCGTCATCGGCGGCATGGCCGGAATATCGAAGTACATCTGGATCACCCAGCCGCGGTGATAACTGGCGTGATTGACCACGTGCAGCAGCATCGCGCCGGCGCTCATGGTGCCGCTTTCGCCAGAGACGAACCTGAACTCCACGGGTTTATCCAGCGACGCCTCGGTTTGCCGGTCGCTCCAGTTGCAGTACCAATGATCGATGTCCTTTTGCGCCATGCGCAGGTCAGCGAGGTCGGGATGCAGCAGATCGTGTGAAGTCTTGAAGCCGTGTCCCCGGCCTTCGAGGTGAGCCTGCCAGATGCAGTCCACCACGTAGATGTGGTTCAGGGTGCCGATCATGTTCTTGAACACCGAGACCCGCGCTTTGTTGACCTCGCCCGGCGGCAAATCGGCCAGGCTATCGAAGAGGCGCTGATTGGCCCAGCGTTTGTAATCGGCCAACATGCGGGCTGTGCGTACGTTGATCATCGCAGGTCTCCCATTGTGATGGGCGCACTGCAAAGCATAGCCCTCATCACGCGAGGCAGCTCAAACGCTGATCATCGGTCGCCCAGTGTCTGAGTTACCCGCTCGGCCAGCGCCAGGCAACTGGTCAGCCCCGGTGATTCGATGCCGAACAGATTGACCAGTCCTGGCACGCCATGGGCGTCCGGGCCGCTGACAATGAAGTCGGCAGCGGGTTCTGTCGGGGCGTTGATTTTCGGGCGGATGCCGCTGTAGGCCGGTTGCAGGCTGGCATCGGGCAAGGCAGGCCAGTAACGCCGGATGGCCTCGTAGAAACCCTCGGCACGGCGCGGATCGACGCGGTAATCGATGTGATCGACCCACTCCACATCCGGTCCGAAACGCGCCTGACCGCCCAGATCGAGGGTCATGTGCACCCCCAGCCCGGCACTTTCCGGCGCCGGATAAACCAGATGCCGGAACGGCGCGCGGCCGCTGAAACTGAAATAGCTGCCCTTGCACAAACGAGGCGTTGGAACGTGCAGCGACGCCAAACCTTCAATACGGCTCGCCACCTGCGGTGCGGACAACCCGGCGCAATTGATCAACTCACGGCAGCTCAAGATCATAGGCTGGTCGCCGCCCATGTGCAATTGGAAACCCTGTTCGCCGCATCGGGCCGATATCAGTGGCGTGTGAAACACCATCGACGCTCCGGCGGCCTCGGCGTCCCCCTGAAGCGCCAGCATCAGGGCATGGGAATCGACAATTGCGGTGGAAGGCGACCAGAGCGCGGCGACGCAAGACAGCGCCGGTTCGAGCTCCCGGGCCTGATGGGCATCCAGCCATTGCAAGTCATCGACACCGTTGCGTGCGCCCTGCTCCAGCAACTTCTGCAACGCACCGCGCTGGTCATCATCAGTGGCGACGATGAGCTTGCCCAGTCGCTGATAACCGACGCCACGCTCATCACAAAAGGCATAAAGACGCTGTTTGCCCTCCACGCATAATTGCGCCTTGAGGCTGCCGCTCGGGTAATAGATGCCGGCGTGGATCACTTCCGAATTGCGCGAACTGATGCCCACGCCAATGCCCTCGCCGGCTTCGACCAGAATCACTTCGCGCCCGCTGCGGGCCAACGCTCTGGCCACCGCCAGCCCGATCACGCCGGCCCCGACCACTACGCATTCGATATCGACGCTCACCTGCCCTGCGCTCCTTTTAACGATCAAAACGTACCGGGATAACTGCCGCCGTCGAGCAACAGATTTTGCCCTGTCAGGAAACCCGCGTGGGCGCTGCAGATAAAGGCGCAATAGGCGCCGAACTCATCGGGCTGGCCAAAGCGTTGGGCCGGCACGTGTTTGCGCCGCTGCTCGCTGATTTGCTCGACGCTGGCGCCATTGGCCTCGGCGGCGGCACTCAAGGTTTTGTGTAAACGCTCGGTCTCGAACGGGCCGGGCAGCAGATTGTTGATCGTGACGTTGTTCCCCGCCAGCCTCGACTGACGCGCTAGCCCGGCAATGAAACCGGTCAAGCCGCTGCGGGCGCCGTTGGAAAGTCCGAGTACATCGATCGGCGCCTTCACCGCGCCGGAGGTGATGTTGACGACGCGTCCGAAACCGCGCTCGGCCATGCCATCGACGCAGGCCTTGATCAGCTCGATGGGCGTGAGTATGTTGGCATCCAGCGCCTTCAACCAGTCTTCGCGCTGCCAGTCGCGGAAATCACCCGGCGGCGGGCCACCGGCGTTATTGATCAGGATGTCCACTTGCGGGCAGGCCGCCAATACTTGTTCGCGCACCGCTGGCTCGCTGATGTCGCCGGCCACCGTGCGCACTTCGATGGTCGGCGCCAGGCCACGCAATTCTGTGGCGGCGGCTTGCAACGTTTCATCGCCACGGGCGTTGATCACCAGGTTCACGCCCTCCTTCGCCAAGGCTCGCGCACAGGCCAGCCCCAAACCCTTGCTGGCGGCGCAGACAATCGCCCAGCGCCCCGATATTCCCAATTCCATGACAATGCTCCCGACGGTTCGAATGCCTAACGTTACCACCGTGCGCCGGATGGATACCGAGGGGAAACAGCACTGTCCCGGCAATTCAATTGTTCCGGAATATCAAGAATGGGTACGAGGCACCCTGCAGGAGCACGGCTTGCCGGCGAAGGCAATTTCACCGACGCCATCGCGACCCTCGCCACTCGGTCGCCGAGCAGACCCGCGACGCGCTGGCGCGAGTGGATGCCTTGCTGGCCGAAGCCGGTTCTACCCGGGAACACCTGCTGCAAACCACCCTCTGGCTGGCCGACATGGCGGATTTCGAGGCGATGAACACAGTGTGGGATGCCTGGATTCCAGCCGGTCACGCACCAGCCCGCGCGTGTGGCGAGGCCCGACTGGCGGATCCGCGGCTGCTGGTTGAAGTGATAGTTTGTGCCGCAAGGAACTCCTGACGGTCGCAGAGAATCCTAGATTATGTGGTACTTCCTTTACGCTTCACGCTTTCAGAGGACACCGTCATGCGCCGTCTGATCATCATCTCTTCCCTTGTACTGTGCTTACCCTTCGGCTCGGCTTTCGCGAAAGTGGATGCGGGCGATGTGGCCACTTCGGCCGGGGTTTCGGCTTCGCTGTACTCGACCTTCAAGGACGACAAACTCATGATTCCCGCCCGGGATGATGCCTCCAGCTTCGTGGCCAGTGGCGGTGCGATTCGTGGTGTGTATCTGGAGTCGGTCATGAAGCAGATCCGCCAGGACAATCCCGGACTGAACGCCAGCGACGAAGACCTGGCCAGAGCCATTCTGATCCAGGACGGCGCCGCTGCCGGGCAATGAAGGCTTAAACAGTCGCGGTGGGGCTTGTGACACCTGACCAGGTGTCTGCAGCCCTGCTTCGCTTTGCGTCTACTTTGCGCTTGCAGCGGATGAACGCGCCCATCCGGCAACCAGTTGTGCGCTGATGCTGACGCCACCGCACACCACGATTACCACGTCATGGGCATCGGCAATTGCCGGGTGGTCCAGATAGCCGATGGCCAACGAAACACCGCATGCCGGTTCCACCAGCTGACGTAAATCGTTGGCGTAACGCACCACGCCCATGATCGCTTCGTCATCGCCGAGCACCACGCATTGGTGATCAAAATCGAGGATGTGCTGCACCGGCCAGGCGGCCACTTGAGCCGCGCCGAGCGAGGTCGCCACGGTGTCGATGCGCGAAAGCCTGACGGGATGCCCGGCCTTGATCGCCGCCGAAAAAGACGCCGCACCCGCGGTTTCGCACGCGACGATGCGGCAATCCATACGGCCATGCCGAATCAATCCCGTGAGAAGGCCCGCCAGCAAACCACCGCCCCCCACCGACGTCACCAGCGTATCGACCTGAGGACAGTCCTCGAGAATCTCATCGATCATCGTGCTATGCCCTTCCCACAACACCGGATGATCGAAGGCCGGCACGTATTCGGTGTCCGCCCCTTGTGAAAGCTCTTTCGCCCGCTGATTGGCGTCGTCCCAGACCTTGCCGTGAACGATCACTTCGGCACCGGTTTTGCGAATCCTCGCGCGCGTGCTTTCCGGGGTGGTGTGCGGCACCACGATGCAGGCTTGCAACCCCAGGCTGGCCGCCGCGACAGCGGTGGCGAAACCGGCGTTGCCGCCAGAAGGACAGACCACCTTGCGCTTGCCCTGGGCCTTTGCCTGGCTGCACAAGAGCCCCATGCCACGCAGTTTGAACGAACCGCTGGGTTGCAGGTTTTCCAGCTTGAGCCAGATTCGCCGAGTGGCGGTCGACAAGCCCGGGTGCAGGATCAAGGGTGTTCTGATGTGAAGCATGTCGGGGTCCTCGGGCGCGCACCGACTTGTCGAGTGGTTCAACGAGTCGGTGTCGAGCGGTCCTTATTCAAGCTTAGATCACCCTGGCCCGAGCTTTGCCGTTTCAGCGATAACGCGGTGCCGCCACGGAGTTGCCGAACAGGCCCGACAGGGTTTTGCGCTGGGCGTCGTAACGGTCCCATTGCGCGCCGTCGTGCAGGCCCGGAATAGTCACCACTTCTCCATTCGCCAGCCCTGCCAGCGCCGCATCGACCATGTCCTCGGCGGTCATGACGATTTCCTGCGGCAGGTTTTCCACCGGGTTGCCGGCCTCGCTCCAGAAATCGGTGGCGGTGGCGCCAGGCAGTACGGCCTGAATGCGAATGCCTTTGTCGGCCAGTTCATGGTGCATCGACTGGCTCAGGCCCAGAACGAATGCCTTGGTCCCGCCGTACACGCCATTAAGAATCTCCGGCGCAATCGCCACGATCGAGGAAATGTTGATCACGGTACCGTTGCCACGGGCGACGAACCCGGGCGTCACCGCGTAGGCCAAACGCGTGAGTGCGGTGACGTTGAGGGTGATCATGTCTTCCATGTCATCCACCGGGCTGCCCAGCAGCGGCATGACGGCGCCGACCCCGGCGTTGTTGACCAGCAAGGTGATGCTGGCGTCGGTGCGCAGAACCCCTTCGACCCGGCGCAGATCGGCCTTGTCTTTCAGATCGGCAGCGACGACTTCCACGGCGCGACCGGTTTCGTTGCTCAGGTGATTGGCCAAGGCGTTCAATTTGGCCTGGCTTCGAGCGACCAGAATCAGATCGTAACCCTGACGGGCGAGTCTATCGGCGTAGACCGCGCCGATGCCGGAAGAAGCGCCCGTGATCAGGGCGGTGCCTTTGGATGAGAGAGCCATGTTCAGTGTCCTTCACAGTGAGGCGAGGTGTTCGCCGGGTGTGACAGTTATAAATTGACTGACCCGCGTCTCAAATGACGTTTAAAGTACGCTTTTAGGACATGTCCTTTTGAGGGCCTATCGATGACTTCCGTGGCGTTTGTGGTGTTTGAGGGGTTTCAGTCCATGGCGCTGGCGGCCATGCCGGTATTCGAGTACGCCAACTTCAGCGCCGGCGAAGCGCTTTACGATGTCAGCGTACTGTCCGAGGACGGTCGCACCTTGCGTGCTTCCGGTGGTTTGAGTGTCGGCACCGAGGCGTTCGATGAGCGGGTGTTCGATACGGTGATCGTGGTCGGCGGCGATGCCATTCTCGAACAGGCGCCCGAGGGCGTGCTGGACTACCTGCGCACCAGCGTTAAAACCGCGCGGCGCACGGCGTCTATTTGCTCCGGGGCGTTCGTCCTGGCCCAGGCTGGTTTGCTCGACGGACGACGGGCGACGACGCATTGGGCGTACGCACGGGAACTGCAAGCGCGGTTTCCGTCGATCAAGGTCGAAGAGGACCGCATTTACGTGATTGACGGCTCGATCTGGACGTCCGCCGGAATGACCGCCGGCATCGACCTGGCCCTGGCCATGGTCGAAAAGGATCACGGCCCCGAACTCGCCCGTTCCGTGGCGCAGAAACTGGTGATGTACCACCGGCGTGCGGGCGGCCAGTCCCAGCATTCGGCGCTGCTGGAACTGGAGCCGAAATCCGACCGCATCCAGACCGTGCTCGGCTACGCCCGGGAACACCTCGCCGAGGCGTTATCCGTGGAGCAACTGGCGGACGTGGCGCGCCTCAGCCCGCGCCAGTTCAGCCGGGCATTCCGGGCAGAAACGGGACAATCGCCGGCCAAGGCCATCGAAAACCTGCGCCTGGAAGCGGCTCGACAGATGCTGGAGCGTGGGCGATTGAACCTCGATCAGATTGCCACCGAAGCCGGTTTCAGTGATCGCCGGCGTATGCGTGAAGCGTTTCTTCGGGCGTTCGGGCAGCCGCCACAGGTAATTCGACGCAACGCCCGAGCCGAACTCCTGTAGGAGCCGGCTTGCTGGCGATCGGGCCATGAAGCAGGTGGTGATTTGGAGAACGCCATCGCCGGCAAGCCAGCTCCTACAATGTAAGAAGTATTCGTTCGAAGTGCGGGGTGACCATGAAAATCTCGGCCAGACTGGCGTTTTTCGCCATCGCCAGCACCCTCGCCTACCTTGGCCTCGCTGTGTGGGGGTTGGGCGGGTTTGCGGCGTTTTTCTCCCACGGGGCGTTGGTGGTCGTTGCCTTGGCGACCCTGGCGATGGCGGTCGCGTCGCTGTTCACCGAGGTCAATCTCAGCTCCGGCGAACGGGAAGACCGGGCCAATCGCTGGGTGCTGCCAGTTTTCGGGGTGATCGGGATAGTGAGCGGTTTTTTACCGGCCTGCACCGACCGGATCGATTTCTGGACCTTCGGTGGCGAAGGCGTGCGCTGGCTCGGGGCGTTGCTGTTCATTGTTGGCGGTGCATTGCGCATGTGGCCGGTGTTTGTGCTGGGCAAGCGTTTCAGCGGGTTGGTGGCGATTCAACCGGGGCACCGACTGGTGACCGATGGGATTTATCGAACGTTGCGCAACCCCAGTTATCTGGGGATGTTGGTCATTGCGCTGGGTTGGGCGCTGGCGTTTCGTTCCGGCGTTGGCCTGTTGCTGGCGGCGCTGACAGTGATCCCGCTGATCGCCCGCATTCACTCGGAAGAAGCGCTGCTGCGGGCGCAGTTTGGCAGTGAATATGAGGCGTATTGCAGCCGTAGCTGGCGGTTGATACCCGGGGTTTATTAGTCACACACAAACAGTCGGATCAGGCCATCGTCATCTACTCGGCAGGCGGCCGATTCATAACTGACCATCGTCGCATGCGGTGTTTCCAGCGGATGTTCATGGGTCGAGGTGATGATCACAAGGTCAGCCCCCGCCGCTTCTGCTGCGAGAATACCCACCGTGGCGTCTTCGAAGATCAGGCAATCGGTTACGTCGACGCCCAATCGCTGAGCCGCCAATCGATAACCCGCAGGGTCGGGTTTGCCGGCGCTGACATCTTCCGCCGTCACCATCACCGCAGGTTCAGGAATCCCCGCCGCCGCCATCCTCCGCAGCGCCAGTGCCCTGGGTGCAGACGTGACGATAGCCCACTGATTGGCCGGCAGCGACATCAGGAAATCCGCCGCACTGGCCACCTCGACAATCCCTTCGACGTCATCGATTTCCGCTTGGGTAATCCATGCCGCTTCAGCCACGGCATCGACACCTGGCAAGGCCTGGCGGTTAACCGTGTCGATGGCCCGAGCGCCATGAATGGTCGGCAGGAAGGATTCGACATCCACCCCGTGACGCAAGGCCCAGGTGGTCCAGATGCGTTCGGCGGCGGCGATGGAATTGAGGACGGTGCCGTCCATATCGAACAGAAAAGCGCGATAAGGCTTGTTGAAAACCGATGGTTGAGCTGACAAGGATGAGCGTCCTTTTGCAAGAGCCGGGCGGGTGTGTCAGCAATGTACACGACCCTCGTCGGCGCTGCCGCAGGCTGCGTTCTTTGAACTTCGCTTTTTAATGCCAAAAGATCGCAGCCTGCGGCAGCGCCTACAGGGTGCGATGCGACTTCAATGCACCTGCCACGCAATCGAGCAATTGCCCCAGCGCCCAGGGTTTCTTGATGAAGGACACCTTGTGCTTCACCCCGGAACTCTGCGGCGTTTCGAAGCCGGACATGATCATGATCGGCTTGTCCGGCCAGCGGTCGCCGAACAGATTGGCCAGGTCCGCGCCATTGAGTTTGCCGGGCATGGTGATGTCCGTCAGCAGCATCATCACGTTGTCGGCGTGCTGCTCCAGGTAACTTGCAGCAGCATCCGCGCTGGTCTGCGGTTCAACGACAAAACCTTCCTCCTGAAGAATTTCGCAGAGAAACTCCAGAATCAGCGGGTCATCCTCCACCACAAGAATCAACCCGCAAGGAAGGTGCTCGTCCGCCATCGATACTGGACACATGACTTTACCGCTCCCTGATTGCCTAATGATTTTCGCGGGCTCAACTCCGCTGCCTACAGGTATGAGCAGCGGACTCGGCGGAAATTCATTTTTGATACAGGCAAGTGAAAAAACAGGCGTCCTGCAGAATCAGATCGGCGGCCTTTCCTCCACCATCAGCACCGCTGCATGCGTATTGCCGGATTTTTCATGGGTGCAAACGCTGCACACCCCTGCAGGAGCAGAGCTTGCTCCTGCAGGGGATCGCGTTGATTGGATTACTGCGACATGTTGTCCTTTTTCATGGCGTCTTTGGACATGGCGTCCTTCTTCATCGAATCCTTGGACATGGCATCTTTCTTCATTGTGTCCTTGCTCATGGCGTCCTTTTTCATCGTGTCTTTTTTCATGGCGTCCTTGGACATCGAATCCTTGCTCATGCTGTCATTGCTCATGCCATTGGTTGCTTCGGCGGCAAACACACTGGCAGCGCCCATGGCGAGGCACATGGACAGGACGACGGTGGTTAACTTTTTCATGATGAAACTCCTTGAAGCACAGTTTGCGGGTGAGTGAAATTGTCGGGCGCCGTCAGCTGCCACCGAACCAGTTGTAGCCCTGGTCTTCCCAGTAGCCGCCGCTGTAGGTGTTGCTGACGAAAATCGCCTGGATATGTTTGGGGTTCTTGTAGCCGAGCTTGGTGGGCATGCGCAGCTTCATCGGGAAGCCGTATTCACGCGGCAGCACCGCGCCGTCATAGGTCAGCGCCAGCAGGGTCTGCGAGTGCAGCGCGGTGGCCATGTTGATGCTGGTGTAGTAGTCGTCGGCGCATTTGAAACCGACATATTTGGCATCGGTGTCGGCCCCGATCCGTTTCAGGAAATCGCTGAACCGCACGCCGCCCCAACGCCCGATCGCGCTCCAGCCTTCGACGCAGATATGCCGGGTGATCTGCTCGTCCTGGGCCATGGCGCGCAGCTCTTCAAGACGCCAGCTGCGTTTGTCGGCGACCAGGCCAGTGACCTCCAGCCGATAGCTTTCTTCCTCTACGGTGGGTGCCTCGTCGATGCCGTAAAAGGCATTGAATGGAAACGGCCGGGTGATCATCGACGCCGGATAGGTCGGCGCCAGTGCATTGGGGTTGAACAGCCAGCCCTGCACCCTATCGTTGAACCGCGACATGGACGACAGCGCGGTCTCGACGCTTTCGTTGTCGGTGAGGTTGCAGCCCGACAACATGGCCACGCCGCCGAGGGTCAACCCACGCATCAGGAACGAGCGACGTGAGCGGTCCTCGATCTGCGGCGCAATGATTTTCCGGGCGTCTTTCAGGATGGACGACTCGTCCAGCCCCTCGATGCGCTTTTTCATACGGGCTCCTTGCGACCGACGATCATGGCCAACAGCGTTTTGGGAACGAGCGCGACCATCACCAGATGCACCGCCACAAAGGCCACCAACAACGCCATCGCGATGAAATGCACATGCCGCGCCGCTTCGTAGCCGCCGAGCAATTCACGCAACAGCGGAAACTGGACGGACTTCCACAACACCAGCCCGGAGATCACCAGCAGCGTGATGTCGACCATCACGAACAGGTACGCCACCCGTTGCACCTGGTTGTAGTGACTCAGGTCGGCATGTCCCAGCCGCCCGCGCAATGCGGCCCACAGGTCATGCAAGACACCTTTCGGCGACACCGGGAAAAAACGTCGTGACAGCCGGCCGCTGGCAAGGTTGATGATCAGGTAGACGAGGCCGTTGATGGCGAGGAGCCACATCGCCGCGAAATGCCATTGCAGCGCGCCGCCGAGCCAGCCGCCCAGCGTGATGCCTTTGGGAAAACTGAAGTCGTAAAGCGGGGACGCGTTGTAGATGCGCCAACCGCTGGTGACCATGACCAGCACCGCCAGTGCGTTCAGCCAATGGGTGAGCCGGAGCCAGCGAGGATGGGATGAAGCAGGTAACGGCGACATGATCGGCTCCCGGCGGTTGTTGTTATTCGTTGGAGCCGAGTATGGGAGCCGAAAGATCGCCAAATCCTCACGTAAAGTTAAATTAACCGTGATAACTGCCCCGCATACCTGTGGGAGCTTGCGGAGGGGGGAGGAATCCCCTCACCACAGGCTTGCCCCCACAGTGTTTGTGTAAATGTGGTTAAAATGCCGCCCCCTCAAATCGCCGACCCGACCCGATGAATTCAGAAGCGCTGACCACCCTCCACGACCATCTGCTGACCGCCCTGGCAACGGCCCCCGCAGAAACCCGCCGACTGTTCCACGGTCGCGGTCGTTGCTGGCCGGGTCTGGAGCAACTGACTGTCGACTGGCTGCAAGGCGTGGTGCTGGTGTCGCTGTTCAAGGAGCCGGAAGCGGCGCAGCTGGAGGCGTTGAAACAGCGGCTGATGGAAATCACCCGATCCCCCGAGTGGACGCAATCCGGGGCGCATACCCTGGCGCTGCAGCATCGTTATCTGCTGCAAAGCACCACCGAATGGCTGGTCGGGGAAGTGATCGAGGACATGACCATTACCGAGGGTGGCCTGCGCTATCGCGTGGACCTGGGCCGCAAGCAGAACACCGGGCTGTTTCTCGACATGCGCTACGGTCGCGATTGGGTGCGCGCCAATGCCCAGGGCAAGCGCGTGTTGAACCTGTTCGCCTACACCTGCGGTTTTTCGGTGGCGGCCATCGAGGGCGGCGCGGAGCACGTGGTCAATCTGGACATGTCCAGCCCGGCCCTGAGCCGTGGTCGCGACAATCACCGGCTCAACGGGCACGACTTGAGCAAGGTGAGTTTCCTCGGCCATGACCTCTTCAAGTCCTGGGGCAAAGTGATCGGCAAGGGCCCGTATGACCTGGTGATCATCGACCCGCCGTCGTTTCAGAAAGGCAGCTTTTTGCTGACCAAGGACTACCAGCGCGTGCTGCGTCGGTTGCCGGAGTTGCTCAGCCCGCAGGGCACAGTGCTGGCGTGCATGAACGACCCGGCGTTCGGTGCGGATTTCCTGATCGAGGGCGTCATGCGTGAAGCACCCAGCCTGCGGTTCGAGCAACGGCTGGAGAATCCGCCGGAGTTTCCGGATGCGGATGTTGAATGCGGGTTGAAGGCGTTGGTGTTCCGGCAGTCCCTGTAGGAACGAGCTTGCTCGCGATGGTCGACAACGATAACGCTGGGAGCCTGATACCCCGCGACCTCCTGAAGTCCATCGCGAGCAAGCTCGCTCCAGGGAATCGGCGGTGACTCAACGCGGCCGCAACACCAACGCAAACAACTCCCCATGCCCGTTCACATTGAGCTTGTGATAGACGTTGCGCCGATGTACCTTCACCGTTTCCGGCGAGATCCCCAATTGCTGGGCAATCGCCTTGCTGGAGAAGCCCTGAAGAATCAGCCGCGCCGTTTCGATTTCCCGCACCGTCAAACGCGCATCAAAGCGATCCAGCAGGGTCGCCAGATCCCCCGCCACGGCCTCGGTGGCCGGGCCTTCCGGTGGCATCAATTGCAGGTGACGGCGCATCGCGGCCAACACCCAGTCACGCATGCAGAGCAGACGGCCCTGCTCTTCCAGGGTAAAGCGCGTCGAGCGCCCAAGTGACAAACCGAGCACGGCACCGTCGGCGTTGATCATGAACTGCAACTCATCACCGCCCACCACCGAGCGGAAGTAGCTCAGGTAATACTCGCTTTGCTGAAACTGGTCGGGGGCCACCGAATCGAGGCTGTGCAAACCGTCGGCGATACCGGCGCAGGCCGCCTGATAAAACGGATCGAGCAGGTACATGCCGGCGCTGTAGTCGGCCAGTTCTTCTGCTTCGTCGCCGCTGCCCCCGGTGTCGAAATCAATCAGCAGGCGCGGCACTCGTCCAGGCGTCATCACCGCGACCAAGGCGTTGTCCAGCGGCACCAGCAGCCGCAGCGTATCGACCAGCGCACGCCAGAAACCGTCCTGCCCCAACGCGCCAAACACCCTCGCCAGGCCCTGGTGCACCGGCAATTCCTTCAACAACGCGTCCACGCTCTACCCCTTTCGAGTAACCCATGATGGGAATGGGTGTGTCCCCGGCCCGCCGATACGCTGCAAGCACCTGTTCATCACCGGCCTGCAGCAGGCCAGGAGTGCCGCATCATGAGTCGTCCCCGTCAACAGATCAATCTTGGACTGAGCGCCTGTTTGTGCGTTTCGCTGTCGGCGGTGGCTGCCGAGGGCCCGACGGTTCACGTCTACAACTGGTATGACTACATCGGCCCCAACACCCTGCACGACTTCAAGCGCGACACCGGAATCTCGCCGGTTTACGACACCTTCGACAGCGCCGAAGTGCTGGAAGGAAAACTGCTGACCAGCCGCAGCGGTTATGACGTGGTGGTGGCCAGTAACTTCAGCCTGCCGACCCTGATCAAGGCTGGCGCCCTCGCGCCCCTGCCCCATGCGCAGATGCCTGACTACAAAAACATGGACGCTGATCTGTTGGCGAAACTGGCCAACAACGATCCGGGCAATCAGTACGCCGTGCCGTACCTGTGGGGCACCAACGGCATCGGCTACAACATCGACAAGGTTCGCGCCGCGCTGGGCGACAAGGCGCCGGTGGATTCCTGGGAGCTGGTGTTCAACGAAGCCAACCTGGCCAAGCTCGGCCAGTGCGGCGTGGCCATGCTCGACTCGCCGTCCGAGATGCTGCCGGTCGCCCTGCACTACCTCGGTCTGCCGCCCAACAGCACCAACCCCGAGGACTACAAGAAGGCCGAAGCGCTGCTGCTGAAACTGCGTCCGCACATCGCCTACTTCAACTCGTCGAAATTCATCAGTGACCTGGCCAACGGCAACATTTGCGTGGCGGTGGGTTGGTCGGGCGCGATGCTTGAAGCCAAGACCAACGCCGAGCAGGCCAACAACGGCGTGAAGATCGCCTACAGCCTGCCGAAGGAAGGCGCGCCGGTGTGGTTCGACACCCTCGTGTTGCTCAAGGATGCACCGCACCCGGAGCAAGGGCTGGCGTTCATCGATTATTTGATGCGCCCGGAAGTGATTGCCCCGGTCAGTGATCACCTCAACTACCCCAACGGCAACCGCAGCGCCACGCCCTTGGTGGCCGAAGCGACCCGCAACAATCCGGCGGTGTACCCGTCCGCGCAGGCCCTGGCCACGTTGTTCACCCTTCAGCCGCTGCCGCCAGCCACCGAGCGGGTGCGGACGCGGATCTGGAGCAAGGTCAAAAACGGTCAGTAACCCCAAATGGTTCGGCTGAATACAAAACCAATGTGGGAGCGGGCTTGCTCGCGAAGAGGCCGTCATGTCCGGCATTGATGTCGCCTGAGACGCCGCCTTCGCGAGCAAGCCCGCTCCCACAAGGCTCCGTGTTCAACCCGGCCCTACTTTTCCTGCCACGAATCGAAGATGAGAGAACCCATGAAACCACGTGCCCGTGACCTGAACCTCCAGTTCGGCCAACTGCAACCTGGCCCGCTCAATGCCATCACCGATGTGCCCGGCGTCCGGGTCGGCCACAGCAATGTGCGGGGCCGCAGCGCGAATGGCCGCGACATCCTGACCGGCGTCACCGTGATCGAGCCGCGTGCCGGTTCCACCAGCCAGCATCCGTACTTCGCCGGCGTGCATGTGCTCAACGGCAACGGCGATGCGACCGGTCTTGAGTGGATTCGCGAAGCGGGTCTGTTGACCAGCCCGGTCGCCTTCACCAACACCCACAGCCTGGGCGTGGTTCGTGATGCGCTGATCGTCCTGGACCGTGAACAGCAACCCGACGACGGCCGACTTTACTGGAACATGCCGGTGGTGCTGGAAACCTTCGACGGCTTGCTCAACGACATCAATGGCTTTCACGTGAAGCCCGAGCATGTGGCCCAAGCCCTGCGCACGGCAACCGGCGGGCCAGTGACCGAAGGCGCAGTCGGTGGTGGCAGCGGCATGATCTGTCACGAATTCAAGGGCGGCATCGGCACGGCTTCGCGACGCCTGAGCAGCGCCCAGGGCGGTTGGACCGTCGGCGCCATCGTCCAGGCCAACCACGGCATCCGCAATGAATTGCGCGTCGACGGTTACCCGGTCGGGCGCTACATGGAAAAGGCTGACTCGCCATTTCTCAAGGCCTCGTTGCCCCATCCGGGCATGGGTTCGATCGTCGTTTGCCTGGCCACCGATGCGCCGCTGTTGCCGCATCAATGCACCCGCCTCGCCCAACGCGCCAGCCTTGGCCTCGCGCGCACCGGCGGCGGTAACGAAGACCATAGCGGCGACATCTTCATCGCGTTCGCCACCGGCAACGATGTCCCGCCCGCGGCTTATGAAAGCAAGAAGGCGCCGACAACAGACCACCTGAGCATGGTCAACAACGACCACATCAGCGAGTTATTCCTGGCCGCCACCGAGGCCGTGGAGGAAGCGATCATCAACGCCCTGCTGGCCTGCGACACCGCCGAAGGCAATGGCCATGCGGTGCCGGGACTGGACGCCGAAACGCTGCTCAAAGCCTTGCGTCGAGCCGGCTGGCCGGGCGAACAGGCGTAACGGATTCGGGATGTCCGGACGCCGCCACGAGCTTGAGACCCAAGGCTCGTGCGGCGTCCAGATGCACCGCCGGATCCTGGATTTCCGACTCCAGCAACAGTTCGGACGTCAGCACCTGCGCACCGCAGTAATCAAAAATCCCGTGGTCGATCTGCGTTTTCATCGCCTCGGCATAGCCGTGCCGGGCGTAAGTGCCCGCATCGGCACCGCCGATCCCGACCAGGTGAACACGCAGATGGCCCAACTTCTTCTCCAGCTTCGCATCCGCCGTGAAATCGAAGGCCCAGCCGTTGGCGAACACCCGATCAATCCAGCCTTTGAGCAGTGCCGGCATCGACCACCAGTAGACCGGATAGACCAGCACCAGATGATCGGCGCGGTCGATTCGCGCCTGCTCGGCGACCACATCGGCAGGCGGCGGTGCTTCGCGGTGATGCACTGCCAGGTCCGCGGCGCTGAACCTCGGCTCGAATCCTTGCGCCGAAAGATCGACCAACTCCACGGTGTTATCGGGATCGCGTGCAATCACACCTTCAGCGATCCGCGCCGCCAGGCTGTGGGTGAGCGAACGGGGATTGTGGTGAGCGACAACAATGAGCGAATGCATGGTGCAAACTCCTGATTGAGAGCACAAGGCGGACCTTATATACTCTTGGTAAGTTACGATCAGTAAGTTACTTTTGGTACATAGCCATGTCAACCCGCAAAACAATCGCGCAAGATTCCACCCCGCAACCACGACGACGCCTGTCCCGGGAGGACCGCCTGCGCCAGTTGCTGGATGTCGCCTGGCAGCTCGTTCGGGAAGAAGGCACCGACGCGCTGACGCTGGGGCGGCTCGCCGAACAGGCCGGGATCACCAAACCGGTGGTGTACGACCACTTCACGACGCGCCCCGGATTGTTGGCGGCGCTCTACCAGGACTTTGATGCGCGGCAGACAGCGGTCATGGACACGGCACTGCAGAACAGCGAACCGACGCTGGTCGGTACCGCCAGGGTGATTGCCTCGTCGTACGTGGACTGTGTGCTGCTGCAGGGCAATGAAATTCCCGGGGTGATCGCTGCGTTGGCCAGCTCGCCGGAACTGGAGAAGATCAAGCGCGAGTACGAAGCGATCTTCCTGAACAAATGCCGATCCGCCCTCGCCCCCTTCGCTGGCGCAGGTGAGATCACGGCAGCGGGTTTGCGGGCCATGCTCGGTGCGGCGGAAGCTTTGTCCCAGGCTGCCGCGACGGGTGAAATCAGCGCCGTACAGGCGCAGGACGAGCTGTTCGAAACCATCGTCGCCATGGTTGAAAGAAGCGCGCATGGCAAGGCTCGCACGGAGGCGACTAGCGGTACTTGAGTGCCAAACCCCATCTTCCTACGATGATTCTACGCAGCCGTTTGTTTGCTCAACTCAGCGGTTGCGTAGGTGGTGAGTGATCTGAACCCCAACCAAGCTCACCGCCTGTTTCACGTGCATCTTGAGCCTCGAGGGCTCTACTTCCTCCCCATCAAAGAGCCTTGAGGCTCTTTTTTCAGTGCACGAATTCCAGCCAGGAAAAAGCCCCGGCATGTGACGGTAATGCTCATCAGACGGGCAAGAAATCCCCTCGCCACAAATATGGGCACCCGCTCTTAAGTGAACAGCATCAGTCAGTCGGCGCAAATCGATCGCCACGCCGCGTGTGCAAGCCTGTCCCTGTACACCTTCGGACTGCCCTTCACCCGGCCCGATAACCATGCCCTGCAATAGTTGTCTGCCTGGCCAATGATCAGCGACAGCAGCAATTCGGTCGGAGCACCGTTCAACTCATCGCCCCTGGCAGTAGCCGACAGCCATTCCAGCAGTTGCTTGTTGCGCGCCTTGTTGCGGGTCGCCAGTTCGTCCTTGAAAGGCCCTTTGGTGACGGCAAATCGCGCGTGGTACTGGAAGCGCGCCCATTCGGGTTGGCTGTCGACCCAATCCACATAACTGTGCACCAGCGCATACACGCCTTCTTGCGTCGTTTTCGCCTCGCTCAAATAGCTGTCGCGCAACCGGGCCTGATCGTCCAGGGCGGTGAAAAACAGCGCGGCCACCAAACCTTCCTTGTTCCCGAAGTGGTGATAAATCGCGCCCACGCTGGTGTCGCATTCGGCGCGGATCATTTCGATGGTTGTGGCCTCGATCCCCTGCTCGTTGAACAGTGTGAGGGCCTTTCGAAAAATTTCGCGCTTGAGTTCAGCGCGCCTTCCGGGGTAGCAGCGCTCGAGTAAATCTGACGTTTCCATGCTCAAAACAGTCCCAAAAAATCAAGGGTGAAGGCAGATGACTGCCATCGGACACACGACGATAGGTTGACAGATTTCCCGCCGACAGAATACTGTTCCGTCACAGAACATTATTCTGTAACGGAACAATATTCTGCCAACCCAATCATCAGTGAGGCTTCAAAATGAGTCAGTTCCTCAGCATGTTTAACAGCGTGGGCCCGCAAGCCTTCAGCAAAATGGCCTGCCAGGTGGCGCCCTACTTCAGCACCATCAACCCGCTGGTCACGGAGTTGCGAAAAGGCCTCGCGACCGTGCAGGTGCCGTTCGCCAAGGAAATCACCAACCACCTGGGCACCGTCCACGCCATCGCGATGTGCAATGCGGCTGAACTGGCAGCGGGAATGATGACCGACGTGTCGATTCCCGAAGGGGCTCGCTGGATTCCAAAAGGCATGACGGTCGAGTACCTGGCGAAGGCAAAGACCGACGTCACGGCAGTGGCCGATGGGGGCGGCGTCGACTGGACCACGCAAGGCGACAAGATCGTGCCGGTGGACATTCTCGACGTTGAAGGCAAGAAGGTGTTCACGGCGCTGATCACCATGAACGTGAAGCTTTCTTAAAAAGCTGACCGAACTGCCTGAGTGAATGCAGAACAACTGTGGGAGCGGGCTTGCTCGCGATGGCGGTGATTCAGTCAACATAAATGCTGAATGTAATGCCGCCATCGCGAGCAAGCCCGCTCCCACAGTTGATCGAGTTGTCTGGAAAGGTGCGGTCAGCGTGGCAACGCGCCCAACCGTTCGCGGACAAACTCATTGGCCTTGTACGTCAATTGATCCAGATGCCGGTCACGCTGTTTCTCGGCATCGAGCATCGCGCGCTTGCCGTGCTTTTGCAGCAGATAGGTATGAATCTGCCGCACCTCCAGCGAGCTGTAGATCGACGCCACATCCAACAGCCCCATCAAACCGCCGGAGCGATGATCGCGGGTGTTCATCAGCACTTGAGTACCGCGCACGCCCACCACCTGGAACCCCATCGACTCGAACCACGGCACCTTGGCAACCGCGCAGGTCAGTTCGGCATGCGGGTAGCGACCGACCATTTCCCGCAGCATCTTGCGCGCCACGCCCTGACGCCGATGACCAGCCTGCACCGCCATGTACGCCACGCCGCACGCCTCGGGATCATCCTTGACCGGCAGGTACAGCAAGAAACCGATAACCGTTTCCGGATCGTCCACATCCGTGGCGACGATCAACTCCACCGCAATCCCTTTCGCCCCGCTCAGCGCCTCCAGATAGAGGTGAACCTCATAGCCGATCGCGTACTGGTACACGTTGTACAACAGGTTGCTCGGCGGGATCGCGACCATGCTGATGTCGGTCAGGTTGTCGACCACCATCTGCAGGATCTGACTGGAGAGGTGCTCCGGGCACGGGGTTTTGAAGTGGGTGATCTGGGGCATTGAGGCTCTGGACTCTGGGGCGGGCGGGGGTGCGTATCATAACGTGCTGGCGGGACCGCAGGGGGGTGTCAGTTGGCAGCGGTGTTGAATGTTCCGGCCTCTTCGCGAGCAAGCCCGCTCCCACACTGGATCGCTGGCGGACACAAAAAATGTGTTCACAGAAAATCCAGTGTGGGAGCGGGCTTGCTCGCGAAGAGGCCATAAGCCACAACACTCAAACCATGCCAGGGCACGCGACAAAAAGCCCCGACGTGAACCCTATTGCTGCGGCGCAACCATACGAAAACGGATGTTGATATCGTCGGAAACCACCTCGCCCGCCCACTCGCCCTCGCCTATTTTGAAATCGCTGCGCTTGAGCGTCAGCTGGCCATCGAAGATGCCGATGGCGTTCTCGGCCTTCAACTGCACGGGCACTTCCACCACGCGGGTAATGCCCCTGAGCGTGAGTTTGCCGGTGATCGAATAGCGGTTGTTACCCAATGATTTCACACCGGTCGACTCAAACGTCGCCACGGGCGAGTTCGCGATGTCGAACCAGGCTGGTTTTTTCAGTTCTTCGTTAGCTTCACTGCTCCCAGCATCGATACTGTCGAGCTGGATCGTGAGCGCGGCGTGGGCCGCTGAAGGGTTTGCGGTGTCGAAATCCAGCGTGCCTTCGAATTGGCTGAACGTGCCGTAGGCCCGCGAACTGAACTGTTTATAAGTGAACGAAATTTTACTGGCGGTCGTATTGACCTGTGTGTACCGGGCGGCATCGGCGCAAGACAAAACGCCGAAGGTGAGCGCAACAACCCAAGCGGCGAAAGGCGAAACTCGAGGATTCATGGAACTCTCCGGGCGGGGCTCCCGTTTGCATTGAGGGCTGCACGCGCAAGCGCGCCACAGGTGGACTAAAGCAAAGATCCACCGTTTATGCCACCGACCACAATGTCCGTCTGATTCCACCGATCTGATCAGGTCGTTGCACAGTTTGACCACCGTTTTCTGCAATGGCGTGAACTCGCCCGGCGCCAACCCCGTGGCGCCGGCGAGTCCTGTTGCATCACTCGGTGATGACGTTCAGTGCCACGTCGATGTTGCCGCGGGTGGCTTTCGAGTAAGGGCAGATCTGGTCGGCCGTGTGCGCCAGCTTCGTTGCAATTTCGTTCGACAGGCCTGGCACACGCAGGGTCAGTCGAGCTTGCAGGAAGTACGCCTGACCAGTCTGGCCCAGGTCGACTTCGATCTCCACGGCCGTATCCGCCGGAAGTGTCACGTTCAGGTCCTTGGCCACCAGTCCGACAGCGGCGGTGTAGCAGGCAGACCAGGCGCCGGCGAACAATTGCTCGGCGGTCGGGTGCGGCTGGGTGTTGGAGAACACGTGCGCCGGTGTGGCGTTGCCGGGCGAAGACAGCACGATGTCGAGGCTCCCGCTATGACCGCGCGAGGTCTTGCCGGCGGCGCTGACGGTGGTGTGGGTTTTGCCGGTGGCCAGTACTTTTTCGATCTTGCTCATGATGGATTACCTTAGATTGTTTGCGCATGCGCTTTTATCGCACGCGACATTTATGGAACTAAAAAAAGACTTAAGCAGTGATGACGTTCAGGGCTACATCGATGTTGCCGCGGGTCGCTTTCGAGTACGGGCAGATCTGGTCGGCAGTGTGCGCCAGCGTCGTCGCGATCTCCTGCGACAGGCCCGGTACACGCAGCGTCAGTCGAGCTTGCAGGAAGTACTCTGCACCGCCCTGCCCCAGGTCGACTTCGATGTCGACCGACAGATCCGCCGGCAGCACCACGTTCAAGTCATTGGCCACCAGACCGACCGCTGCGGTGTAGCAAGCCGACCATGCACCGGCGAACAGTTGCTCGGCGGTCGGGTGTGGCTGAGTCGCTTCAAACACATGAGCGGGTTTGGCGTTGCCCGGCGTCGACAGGGTGATGTCGAGGGTGCCGTTATGGCCGCGGGACGTGTTGCCGGCAGCGCTGGCGGTGGTGTGGGTTTTGCCGGTGGCCAGGACTTTTTCGATCTTGCTCATGGGTAAATCCTCTACGGTGCAATGGGTTTGATTTATTGACGCTTTCGATTTAGTCGTATGCGATGAATTAATATTCACTCAGCGACGCATCGGTGTCAATGGGTTATCGTGCACCCCACCGACGAACGGTATTTACCTCATCTGCCACCGCCTATTCCGCGGCACGCGTGTACCGGGGCCAAAAGCAGTCAGCCCCGTCGCGTTTCGTCTAACCTCACAAAGCGCCTGACCATGGCTGGCGCCTCGATCGTGTTCCGTTAAATGCACCGGAGAATGTCCATGTTCAAGCGTACCCTGGCAGTGACTGCCGGCCTGGCCCTGACTTTTTGCACCCTGCTGTCGCAGGCCGCCGACACCCTGAAAGTCAGTGCGATTCCCGATGAAGCCCCCACCGAACTGCTGCGTAAATTCAAGCCGCTGGGTGCCTATCTGGAACAGCAATTGGGCATGAAGGTCGAGTTCGTGCCCGTCAGCGATTACCCGGCGGTGGTCGAGGCGCTGGCCACCGACCGGATAGACCTGGCCTGGCTGGGCGGCTTCACCTTCGTGCAGGCACGCCTGAAAACCGGCAACGCGATCCCGTTGGTACAACGCGAACAGGATGCCCAGTTCACCAGCAAGTTCATCACCGCCGACCCCGCCGTCAAATCCCTCGCCGACCTCAAGGGCAAGACCTTTGCCTTCGGCTCGGTGTCTTCCACATCGGGCAGTCTCATGCCGCGTTACTTCATGCTCAAGGACGGCATCAAACCGGAAACCTACTTCAGCCGCGTCGGCTACTCCGGTGCTCATGACGCCACGGTCGCGTGGGTCCAGGCCGGTAAAGTGGACGCCGGGGTGCTGAACGCCAGCGTGTGGGAAAAACTGGTCGCGGCCGGCAAGGTCGACACCAGCAAAGTCAAAGTGTTTGCGACCACCCCCGCCTACTTCGACTACAACTGGACGGTGCGCGGGACCCTCGACCCCGCGCTGGCGGCCAAGATAAAAGCCGCGTTCCTGGCGCTTGACCCGGCGAACCCGAAGGACAAGGAGATTCTGGATTTGCAGGCCGCCAGCCGATTCATCGAAACCAGCCCGGACAACTACAAGGGCATCGAGGAAGCCGCACGCGCCGCCGAACTGCTCAAATGACGTTGCATCTGACCCAGATCAGCCTTACCCACGCCAACGGCGTTCAGGCGCTGCGTGGCGTGGACCTGCACATCGGCGCCCGCGAACAGGTCGCCATTATCGGCCCGTCCGGCGCGGGCAAGTCGAGCCTGCTCAACCTGCTGGCCACCGCCCTGCGACCGGGCGACGGTGAGCTGCAAGTGCTCGGCGAACGCGCCTGGCAACTGTCGGCCGGTCAGCGTCAGCGCCTGCGTGCACGCATCGGTTTGATCCATCAATCGCCGCCGTTGCCACCGCGCCAGCGAGTGGTCACGGCGGTTCTGGCCGGCAAGCTGGGTCAGTGGGGATTGGGCAAGAGCCTGCTGAATTTGCTGTACCCACTGGACATTCCGGGCGCGCGCGCGGCCCTGGCCAGGCTGGACCTCAGCGACAAACTGTTTACGCAATGCCAGCAGTTGTCCGGCGGACAGTTGCAGCGCGTGGGCATTGCCCGGGTGTTGTATCAAGCGCCCGAGGTGCTGCTGGCCGATGAGCCGGTCTCGGCCATGGACCCGGTGTTGGCCAAGCACACGCTGTCGGTGCTATGCAGCCATGCCCGGGAGCACAACGTGACGCTGGTCGCCAGCCTGCACGCAGTGGAGCTGGCCCTGGCGCATTTTTCGCGAATCATCGGCCTGCGTGACGGGCAGATTCTGTTTGACCTGCCGGCCAGTGCTGTCGACCGCGAACTGCTCGACACGCTCTACGCCAACGAACAGTTGGAACGTTCGCCGCCGCCCCCCGCCCACTTGAGCGTGCAGATTCCTCGATGCTGACGTCCGGCTCCCGCGATCCCGCCGTTCTGCCGCGCCTGCTGCTCACCCTGCTGGCCATCGCCCTGCTGTGGCCGGGCATCCACTACAGCGAACTGGACCTGAGTGTGCTGATCGCGAGTGACAGCCAGAGTGAAATGGGCCGGTTCGTGTCCGCCTTCTGGCCCCCGGCCCATGACGAGACGTTCATCGAACTGTTGCTGCAAGCCACCCTGCAAACCCTGGCCATCGCCACGGCTGGCATGGCCCTGGCGTTGCTGTTGGCGATTCCCGCCAGCCTGTTGGCCAGTCGCGCATTGTCGTTGTCTGCGGCTTCGCGAGCGGGTCGCCCAAGCTATTGGGGGCAACTGCTGCGCTGGCCGGTGCGCGGGCTGCTGATATTCCTGCGCAGCGTGCCGGAAATCGTCTGGGCCCTGCTGTTCGTGCGCGCCGTCGGCCTTGGCCCGACCGCCGGGGTGCTGGCGATTGCCATTACCTACAGCGGCATGCTGGGCAAGGTCTACGCGGAAATTTTCGAATCGGTCGATCAACGCCCAGCCCATACGCTGCTGCAATCCGGCAGTGGTCGGCTCGCGGCCTTTTGCTACGGGATCCTGCCCAATGTCTCGGCCGAGCTGCTGTCGTACACGGTGTATCGCTGGGAATGCGCGATCCGCGCCTCGGTGGTGATGGGCTTTGTCGGCGCCGGCGGGCTGGGTCAGCAGATGGACCTGTCGTTGCGCATGTTCGCCGGCGGCGAAGTGGCCAGTCTGCTGCTGACCTTCCTGGTGCTGGTGCTGCTCGCCGATCAACTCAGCCGTCTGCTGCGCTGGAGGCTGACATGAATCGCCTGTTCAACCTGGCCCTGCTGCTCGGCATCGGCGCTGCTGTCATCGCCTCGTTCATCTACCTCGGCATCGACCTCGGCGAACTCGGCAGCACCGGCAACCTGAACCAGATGGGCGCTTATGCGCAGCGCTTTCTCAGCCCGGACCTGAGCCCGACACATCTGCAAGCCATCGCCCACGGCGCCCTCGAAACCATCGCCATGTCTGCCCTCGGCACCCTGATCGCGGCGGTGTTTGGTTTGCTCCTGGCATTGCCCGCGGCCGGGCGTTTCGGCTGGCCGTTGCAGAGCGCCTCGCGGCTGGTGCTCAACGCGTTGCGCGCGGTGCCGGAACTGGTGTGGGCCGCGCTGATGGTGCTCGCCGCCGGTCTCGGCCCCAACGCCGGCACCCTGGCATTGGCGCTGCACACCACCGGCGTGCTCGGCCGACTGTTCGCCGAAGCGCTGGAAAACACCCCGCCCGAACCTGCCGACGCCATCCGCTTGCAGGGCGGCAACGCCGTGTGGGCCTTCTGTTACGGCACCCTGCCCAACCTGTTGCCACAGCTGCTGGCCTACATCCTGTACCGCTGGGAAAACAACATCCGCATGGCCAGCGTGCTCGGCTTCGTCGGCGCCGGTGGCCTGGGGCAAATGCTCTATGTCAGCCTCAGCCTGTTTCAGGAAGCGCAGGCCAGCACGGTGATTCTGGCGATGCTGATACTGGTGTTCGCCGTCGATACCTTGAGCAGCTGGAGTCGGCAACGCTGGGTCAAGGCGTGAGTGTGTTGACGTTGTCACTCGTCCGAAGGTGGGTAACAGCAAGTCCGCCCGATCGCGAAAGCAACCCGAAGACTGCCGCGACTTTTGACGCAAATAAAAAGAGCCACCCTGTGACAGGTGGCCCTCTTTTTAAAACCGGCGCTACCCGGGAAGTTCAGCCAAGGTTAAACCTAGCAAGCCCCCGCAACAGTCCGTTGCGGCACCACAGCGTAGTGCTGCTGTTTCACTCGTTGAGTCAATGCCAGCATCGTCAGGAAACCCAGTGCAATCAACAGCGGATACGCCATCAACAATTCGGACAGTGAATACTTCCAGGCCAACGGGCGTCCGACGCCCAGCAGGGCTGCATACATCCAGGACACTGCCGACAGCGAACCGCAAAACAGCGCCAGCATCCGGGCGCTAAACCCGAGCTTGAGCAGCGAACCCGCCTTTTGCATGGCCGGCAATACCAGGCGATGCAGCAAATAACCGTTGTAAGTCAACAACATGACAATGATCACTTTGGCCTGAAGCTTTGGATTCTTGAAGTATTCGACTCCTTTTTCCAGGTAATCGATACCCACAATGGCAATGCCGGTGAACCACAAAGCAATCAATGCAACAACGACAGATGTCTGAAGACTTTCCAGATGAGCATTATCGTGCTCCGACAATACTTTACCCTTCAACAAATTCTTGACCATGGCAATATCACTGGTCAATACCAGACCAATGGCAACACAACAAGCGACCAAGTGTGCATAAACAACACCCAACCGAACGAACTCCATGCATTCTTTATTTTCGATCAGACTCATGATTGTATTTATTGTCACGGTAGTATCTCCAACTGTTTCTACAGTACAGACCTTAGTTTGACGGGGTATTAATCAAGTTAAAAACCCAGTGCGGCCCGACTGATACAAGAAAAGCCAAATCATAGACCTGGCACGGCTGAACCGATTGATTTGCCTGGCAAACAAGCAACCGGTCAGGTGTTGGCTCCTGAATTTCGGGT
The DNA here is from genome assembly GCF_007828295.1 of Pseudomonas sp. SJZ080. Classification (NCBI taxonomy): domain Bacteria; kingdom Pseudomonadati; phylum Pseudomonadota; class Gammaproteobacteria; order Pseudomonadales; family Pseudomonadaceae; genus Pseudomonas; species Pseudomonas sp. SJZ080. The sequence goes on along the minus strand of NZ_VIUK01000019.1, from coordinate 91,242 downwards.
AAAAAAAGCCTCATTTGCAATCACTGCATATGAGGTTCGGTTTCCACTTCTTTTCTGCGATAGCAGGAGCAGGTCATGGTGACGTGCTGGAGTATCTGAGGGCAGATACGCTCAAATGTTCATTTTTTGAGCAGACTACCGACAGACGGTTAGTTCAGATGATGCAACTCTTCTCGATGGAGAACCTCCAACTTCCCCGAAAGCCCCGCACTAACTGGCCCGGTAAATTAGATGAGGCTTGAGATGCTTCCATTGGATCCATTAGTTGTTATCTTACTAACGAAAAGCGCAACAGGGATCCGATCGTACCCAGAACTAATTAAGTCAGACTTATTATGTTTCATGATTGAAACACCGGGATCCAATCTACACCAACCGCTCAATCTTCTGATGCTTCCACACAAGTTTGTAATACAGCGTCTGCAACACCAGCATCCCCAGATACGCCACCGGAAACGCCATCCACACCCCCTGCAACCCGAACTGCCCGTCCAGCACATACGCCACCGGCAACTGCACGCCCACCACGCACACAATCGAAATCGCCATCGGCACCAACACCGTGCCGCTGGCGCGCATGATCCCGCCGATGATTGCCTGGAAGCCAAACAGCAGCAGACTCCACAGCATGATGTGCAACAGGTGCTCGGCCTTCGCCCGCGTCGAATCGTCCGTCAGAAACAACCCCAACAACCAGTGCGACAACAGGTAACCCAACAGCACCAAGCCACCGGTCAGGCACACGTTAATCAAAAGGCCCGTGCGCAGAATCGGCCCGATCCGCTCGACCCGCGCCGCCCCAATCGCCTGCGCCCCAAGAATCGACGCCGTGATCGCAATCGACAACGCCGGAAACTGCACGTAATTGACGATCTGCGTCACCGCCCCATACGCCGCCGTCGCCTGCGAACCGTGCTGATTCACCAGCGCCAGAATCACCAGCTCCGACACCGACAACACCACCATCTGCAACCCGGTCGGCAAGCCAATGCGCAACACCTTGCCGAGAATCACCCGATCCAGCCGCATCGCCGCAAACATCTCCCGATCCGGCGCCAACGGATGCCCCTTACTGATCAACCGCCACGCCAGCCACCCCATCGCCGCCAGGTTACCCACCAACCCCGCATACGCCGCACTCTGAATCCCCAACATCGGCAACCCGAACCAACCGCGAATCAACGCCGGCGTCAGCGCCAAACCGATGCAGGTCGACACCACCAACGCAATCAGCGGCGACATCGTATCGCTCACCCCGCGCAGCAATTGAGTGAAGAGCACGTAGACCAACAGCGACGGCATGATCCACATCATCACGTGCGCATAGGACACCGCGTCGTCGAGTACGTCGGCCGGGGTTCCCAACCCCTGCAAGGCGGACCTCGCGAAAACGCTGCCCAACACCGCCGCTGTCAGACCGATGATTGCGCCCAACAGCAAGGTGGTGGCAGCGATGGTTTTCACCAGATGCGGCTCCCGCGCGCCCCAGGCTTGGCCGATGAGCACCCCCGCCCCCGCGCCGAGGCCAATGACCAGGGCGATGAAGAAGAACACGATAGGGAACATGCCGGAGACGGCCGCCAGGGCTTGGGTGCCGAGCATTTGGCCGATGTAGATACTGTTGACGGTGCCCGACATGGATTGCAGGAAATTGGAGAGAACCATGGGGGCGAGGAAAAGGAGGTAGGTTTTCCAGAGGGGGTGTTGGGTGGTGGGGGTTTGCATTGGGGTGGAGGTCCGTCTCGACTGCGAGGGTTGGGATTCTAGAGGATAGCGTTAGCGGGGATGAACAAAGTTGAATGAATGTTTTGGCGCTGTTTTCGATCCATTCGAGCAACGCTGATTATTGGTCCTAGGACGGCATAAAAATTCCTACATAAACCTCGGAATGCGTCACCTTCCCTACCGTTCCGAGGAAGTCTAAAGTCGGCCCGTCGCTCAAAATGGCGATACGGGTTTGGCGACCCGAGATACGAATGCGAGGGCCGCCTGCTCATTTGCAGGCGTCGTCGCAACTGCAAAACCGCTGTACTATGGCGGTTGCGCGCGGGAGACCTTCGGGTCTGCCGGTTACTCGTTCCCGGTTCGCCAACCTGCGCGCAACTGCCACCCTATTCGTTTGGCGACGATCTGTTGGCGGTTCTCATCTAACTGAACGAGATCTCACCTATGGAAAGATACGTGCCCCTCACCGGAATCGACCTGATCCCGGCCTCCCTGCTCATCGATACGCAAGCGCCACTCGACGTTCTGCAAGCTGCGGCTGACTACCGAATCCGCACGGTTACGCAGGTGCTGGAAAACATCGCCTTTCGTGCCGAACTCGGTTGCGACACGGTTGTGCTGAAGGACTTTTCTCAGCTGTTGGCCATTCCGTTGCGCGATGGTTGTGACTTGATGGATGTGATCGGTCGGCGATTGCGGGCGCAGGTTAAGGAGTGAATGAAAACGGGCGCTACTAGCGCCCGTTTTTTATCGCTGAATCTGACCACCAGCGTTTCCCAACCGCTGATTATTTTTTTCTACACATTTCAACGTCGTCCTGAGTCTCTAACGCGGTGTCGATTCCTAATCTGTATCTGCAGTAATCGATAATCCACTTCCGCTCCTCCTCCGAAAGCCGCTCTACTCTCCGGATCTCGCCGTCATTGGCGTGGATGTTGTAGAACTTCATCTGAACAGTCGGGTGTTTTTTGATGAACAGAATGGTCTCGATGTCACCATCTTCAAGCGCTTCGTAGTACCCGACGTAGAGCACGGCCAGCACCAAAAGCATCGCTGCGATTAATAGCTTTTTCATGGCTGCGGCGCCGGTGGAGGTAACAGCTGGGTTTTCGCCCTGATATTTTTGACCAATTCCATTCCGACGTTACCGGGACAGATTTTTCCTTCGGAAGCCTGTCCTGGGTACTCCCTGTGACCACCAAAGTGCTTGATGACGAACACACTTTTCAATGCGTCAATCAAGTGCATCAACGCGTCAATTTGCGCAGCTGGTATCACGTTGGTTGTGCTGTAGCCGATGCTGTCGAGGGCTACACGCCCTTTCGCGACCCAGTCGCCCCCCTCTTCCGGTGTCGTCAGGTTATCCAGCAGGACAATGCCAATAAGACCAGTGTTGTATTTCAGAACACTTGAGCCCTGAAACCTGATGTCACGTCCTTCGAGTATCTGCCCGGTGCAATCGATCCCGTAGTGATAGCCGATATCGTCATACTTCTGGCTCAGATGGCCTTTTTGAATCTCCTGCATCTGCTCCGCGCCTGGCGTGCAGCTATGACTGCGACCGGCGTGGTGCAGTGCAATCATGGAATAGTCCCAATCCATGACCATCTCCGGTTTGCCTTTCACAGCCCCCCAAGACGAGCGTTCGACAAACGTCGCACTCAACGACTGAACCTTTTTGATAATTGCCTCACGTGTGGCAGCTCGGTCATTCACGGAAATCGGGATCGGACACATAAACTCGCCAGGTTTTATTTCTTGCGCGGTCGCCTGCGTTGCGAAGTTGGCAGCCATTATTGTTTCTCCGAGAACTCGTGAAGCGTTCGCGCGGGGGCGTTGAATTTGATGTGCAGCGAAATTTTGGCGTCCGGGGTCGGTGTCTTGATGTGGGCAATGCCATCAACGTCGGTTACGCCAGTGGTCTCCACACCATTGACTGTTGCGACATAGTCACGGAAGGGCAAAGGATTGCCCGTCACACTGTCGGTGACGCTAAAGGATTGTCCGTAAATTTTCTGAATGGCGAGAGGCACGGGAGGGATGAAAGGTACGGGGGTATGAGAATCGCCAATGATGACGGTACCAGAGCCGCCAATCACGATGTCTCCGTGGCTTCCCGCAGTATCGATCAACGCGGCATTTCTACCATTGATGAACACAGTCGTCGCAACGCCCGAAACCAGCGCACTGCCGCATGTGCAGGTGTCACCTTTGCGGGCGGCTGCGAGGCCATCAAAAAACACATCAGAGGACCCGGAAGCGATGGCTTTGGCGCGATGTCCGGGCATAGTGTTGGCGCTGATACGGTTTTGATCCTGGCTACCGGAAATCGTTGACCTACCTGAATGCTCGGTAATCGAGGGTCTTATGCGTGTCTTCATAGAGACCGCCTAAGGGTCAGCTGAAGTCAGCAGCTTGGGTCAAAACCACATCAGCACCAACAGCCGGCTGCGATAGTGGCGGCTTTTTTTCTTCAGTCATCCGCTTCTCCCTTGATGGCCAAAACGCTGCAAGGCACCTGATACAGAACATGCTCCGTGGTACTGCCAACCAGCTTGTCCACCCCTTTGTGATGGGTATTTCCCATTACGAAGACATCCGCTCGAGTGTGAGTGGCAAAGTCGGTCATTGCTTTGGTTGGCGGTCCTGCAATGAAGTGTTGTCGCTCAGGTGGCACGCCGTGGCGTCCAGCCAAGGCAATGAAACACTTTTCGAGTGACCGGCGCACGTCGTTGCCGAAGCCTGGCATCGTCACGGCGCCAGCACCTGCATCAGAGAAATGTGTGTGTGTCAGTTCATAGGCATACAGCATGTGCAATTCAGCATCACATTGCGTCGCCAATTCGTTCGCAGCCTGAATGACGCTGTCGTTGATTCCGCTGATCTGACCCTCTGGATGCGATGGGTCAACCGCTGCCACAATCACCCGAGGAAGCGGACACCGGACTTCGCTGACCAGATGTATGGGGGTCGGACATTCGCGCAACAACTGCCAATCCAAAGGCGTGACGAATACGCGTTTGAGCGCTGATTCATGATGTACGTCCTTGATAGTCAGGTCCGGCTGCATTTCAGCCACATGCTTAAGGATCTCTTGCAGCGGGTCACGGGTCAATGCAACTTCGGTGGTCACATTGATGCCCTTCCTGCGTATGAGTTCGGCCTCATCCTTCAACCACTGCAGGTTCTCCTGCCGGCAACTCTCACGAAGTTGTTCACTGTTGCTCATTAACCGCATAAGGTCGAAGTCTTCGATGAACACCGCGATATGCAGCGCTGCGCCTGTAGCGTCGGCCAATGCGATTGCCCGCTCCATCGCCGGCGAGTGACGCATGGTCGGACCTGCGATCAGAAAGAGTCGTTGATACCGCCTCATGTGACACCTCCAAACGTTCTGGGTTATTCGCTAGCGCCCCCAGCACTTTCGCTTGTCCCACCATTGGCGATCTTTTATCGCCTCAACTACCTGGATCGACACTATCAATATACGCCTGCATCACCGGCTTACCAGTTGCCAAGCCTGTCGAAGGATGTAGCAGACCTTTTCATCACGATCGAGCAGGAGGCGGGGTGCTGGAACCGCGCCATGCCACCCGCCTTGAGCACCTAGCAGAACCAATGCGATTGCCGGTAGTTGAACGCCTGAATCAACACTTCGTAAAAAACGAACTATTCGCAATGAATAAATGATTTTTGTTGATGTAACAGGCTCGTTAGCATGACTCCTCCAGCCTATTGCTGCTTCATGCGGAGACAGTAAATGACCGCCATCAGCGTCGGCCAATCCTGGATGTGGGCCGCCTTCATTATGTTCGTCCTTGCCATGCTGGCGCTCGATCTGTTCGTCTTCGGCGGGCGCAAAGCACATCGTGTTTCGGTCCGCGAAGCGCTGGCCTGGGTCACCGCCTGGGTCAGCCTGGCACTGGTCTTCGCCGCTCTGCTCTGGTGGTATCTGCACAGCCATGTCGGTGCCGAAGTGGCCCAGCGTACAACGCTCGAATTTCTCACCGGCTACCTGATCGAGCAGTCGCTGTCGATCGACAACATGTTCGTTTTCGTCATGATCTTCAGCTACTTCGCCGTGCCGCCAGAGTTGCAGCGCCGCGTCCTGCTCTATGGCGTGTTCGGAGCCATCATCATGCGCGCCGGTATGATTTTCGCCGGTGTGTGGCTGGTGCAGGAGTTTGCCTGGCTACTCTATGTCTTCGGTGCTTTCCTCGTCATCACCGGCATTAAGATGCTGATCTTCGCCAACCAGCAGCCAGACCTCGAAAAGAACCCTTTGCTGCGTTGGCTGCGTAGCCATCTTCGCATCACCGATGGCTTTCATGGCGAGCGCTTCTTCGTGCGCCAGAACGGCCTGCGCTGGGCGACGCCGATGTTCCTGGTGCTGGTACTGATCGAGGCCAGCGACCTGGTCTTCGCGGTCGATAGCATCCCGGCTATCTTCGCCGTCACCACCGACCCCTTCATCGTGTTCACCTCCAACATCTTCGCCATCATGGGCCTGCGCGCACTGTATTTTCTGCTTGCCGACATGGCCTACCGCTTCCACTTGCTCAAATATGGCCTGGCCATCGTACTGGTGTTCATCGGCGGCAAGATGCTGGTCGCGCCGTGGTGGCACATGCCGATCCAATGGTCGCTGACCACAGTCGGCGGCATCATATTGATTTCGGTACTGTTGAGCCTGACTTTGACGAAGAGCAAAACACGGGTTACGGGAGAACAATGATGAATCAGAGATGTTGGCGCTGATGCAGTTTTGACCCAAGCTACCGGAAATCAATGACCACCCCGAATACTTGGTAATCGATGGTCTTATGTATGTCTTCACAGACCGCCTAAGGGTTAGCTGAAGTCAGTAGCTTGGGTCAAAACCGCACCAGCACCAACACAGAATCGGTCGTTGGCATTCGATCGCGATGGGCTGCTACCGGTTAGAGGCATGCCGACTGCAAGTTATCTTAATCGAAGGAGCGTTTTTAGTGAGCGGCCATACCCACGATTTGAGAACCTACTTCATAGAAGCGCTCAAGGAAATCACCGCACTGATGTCCGTTGCATACGAACAAACCGGCCCGATACCGGATGACCATGCATTAGCTCAGGCAGGTTTAGAGAATGGTGGTGAAATAGTTCTGGATTATGTCGATCACAACGAGGCTGGAATAGCGTTCGAACACCTGCTTTACATGATTAATGAGCCGCCGCTCATTGTTTCTGAAGAATGCACAAAGATACTGGCCCGAATCGCGAAGACCTTGGGGATGCCGTTTACAGGGGACGAAAGCAGCCGCCTATGAAGGGCAGCTAACCCAAAGCGGTCGCTTAAACTTAAAAACTCATTCGGCCATCGTAATTGACGGCAATGGGTATGCCGCGTCTGATAAGCGTTCGATGGCCAGCAATAGGGTGTACCATCAAACCCTGTCCATCAGAAACCATTTAGCCATGTCCGCGCTAAGCGAAGAGAGCCGCCAGATTGTAGCTTCTCTGGCGCACCGGATTGGCGCCAACGCTGACATTGCAGCAATCGCGCGAGCGATTGTTTCAACCCTGCAGGGTATGGACGCCGCCCTAACGCCCATCATTGGTCACCAAGGCGGGGCTGCACTCTATCGGCGCAGCCTTCAGCTGTGCACCTCCCGGGATCCGCGCCTTGCCGTTATCTATGATCGTGCACAGGTTGCGTTCGATCTCGCTGCTCTCAAGCAAGTCCTCCTTGAACAAAGCGAAGCCGATGCGTTGCTCTTCGGTGAAGTGATGTTGACCACCTTCTATGAATTACTCACCACTCTGATCGGGCCCTCGCTCACCGCAAGGCTGCTTCGCGACGTTTGGGAAACTCCTTTGAGCGACACCCCCTCGCAGGAAAACTCGCCATGAGCACCAAAGTGACTATCAACCGCCTGGCCACCGGCGTGCCAGGATTGGACGAGGTGCTGGGCGGTGGTTTGCCGGAGTTTTCGTTCAACCTGATTGCCGGCCCGCCTGGCTGCGGCAAGACCACCCTGGCGCATCAAATGATGTTTGCCCTGGCGACGCCTGATCGCCCCGCATTGTTCTTTACAGTGCTGGGCGAACCGCCGTTGAAGATGTTGCGATATCAGCAGCAGTTCGACTTTTTCGACAACGAAGCGATCAACCGCTCGATCCGCTACATCAACCTGGCTGACGACACGCTGGCCGGGGATCTGGACGAAGTGTTGCGCCGAATCGTCAACGAGGTAGAGATTCATTCACCGGCGCTGGTGTTCGTTGACTCTTTCCGTTCGGTGGTACTGGCCAGCCAGACCCGCAACAACCCCAACAACAACCTCCCGCAGTTCATTCAGCAACTGGGCATGCTGATGACTACCTGGCACGCGACGACCTTCCTGATTGGCGAGTACTTCACCGAAACCGAGACCAACCCGATTTTCACCGTGGCCGATGGCCTGATCTGGCTGCGCCAGAGTGTTCAGCGCAACTCCATGGTGCGCAAGATGGAAATCATGAAGATGCGTGGACAGCCAACCTTGCCGGGGCTGCACACCTTCCGCATCGCCACCTCGGGCATCAAGGTCTTCGCGCCCGCTGCTTTCAACCCTGTTGAAGCGCCACTGGAGTTTCCGCTCCAGCGCCTGAAAATGGGCGTGCCGCAGCTCGATAAAATGCTTGGAGGCGGTCTGCCTCGGGGCTACTCGTTGCTGGTGGCCGGGCCGTCGGGTTCGGGCAAGAGCATTCTGGCAGCTACCTTCCTTGCCGAAGGTGCGCGCAATGGCGAAACCGGTGTGATCGCGGTGTTCGAGCAACGGCCCAATCATTCGCAGAACGCGACCCTCGCAACGCTGATTCAGAGCGGTCAGGTAGGCCTGGTCGACAGCCGTGCCCCTGATTTGTCCATCGATGAAGTCGTGCACTTGCTGTTGAGTGAAATTTACCGATTGAAAGCGACCCGCGTGGTGATCGATTCGTTGTCGGGGTTCGAGATGGCGCTGGCACCGACGTTCCGCGAAGATTTCCGTGAATCCCTGTCGCGAATGGTCACGGCCCTGACGAGCGCCGGCGTCAGCGTGCTGATGACCTCGGAGCTGGAGGATCGCTATACCGACCTGCGTTTCAGCCCCTATGGCACGGCGTTTCTGACCGACGCCATCATTGTCCAGCGCTATATTGAAGTGGAAAGCCGTTTGTTGCGCATCATGGCCGTCGTCAAAGTGCGTGCGAGCGCTCATTCCGACGAGTTGCGCCTGTACCGGATTGACGATAACGGATTACAGATTGGCGAAATGCTGTCGGACCAGGAAGGCCTGCTCGGCGGACGGCCTACCAGGCGGCGTTTGGGCAAAGACGACGGGTGAATAAACCATCATGAATAAGGCCAATAGCAAGAACGAGCAGGCGCTGGCCAACGCCGCTCGCGAACTGTTCCTGCTTGGCCAGAAAACCGTCGAGGCGCGCGCCGCGCTCGCGGCCTTGCACAAGGAACTAAACGACGCCAACGCCCAGCTCACCGATAACCAGCAACTCGAACAACTGATCGAGGCCAATCAGCAATTGGTCCTGGCAATCCTTTTGGCGCAGTCCGATGCAGAAAAACCGGAACGCACACAGCAAGAGCAGCGGCTGTACCTGGAAATGCGCGAAGCCAACGAGCAATTGGTGATCGCCGCACTCAGCGCGCAACACCTGCAGGCGGCTGCCGAACGCGCGCTTGAACAGCAACGCAAAGTCCTCGTGGTGGTGGCCCATGAGCTGCGTAATCCCCTGACGCCCCTCAGCATGATCGCTGGTCGACTGGTGCGCGTGCCCAGTGAGGAACTGCCGCGCATGCAGAAGCTCATCGAAGGTCAGGTGCAGCATATGTCCCGATTGCTGGAGGATTTACTCGACATCGCCCGCGCCAGCACTGGCAAGTTTCACCTCGATTGCAGCATTGTCGATATGACTCAGATCATCCACGAGGCGATAGACATTTGCACACCCGTCATGATCGCTCACCAGTTGCAATTCAGCGCCGAACTGCCTGAACACGCGTTGATGGTGAAGGGTGACCCTACGCGGTTGAATCAAACTCTTGGCAATTTGCTGGGCAATGCTGCCAAGTACACCCCGGCGGGCGGCACCGTCGGCCTTTCGGTGACCGCCGAGAACGGTGTAATGAAGATAAGCATCCGCGATACCGGCATTGGGATTACCGCCAAGGCATTGCCGTTCATCTTTGAGCCTTTTGTGCAGGACGTCCACGCGGTGGGTTTTAACGGGTCGGGCCTGGGCATTGGTCTGACGGTGGTGCGAGAGTTGGTCGAAGCCCACGGTGGCACAGTGACTGGCCACAGTGCCGGAGATGGCAAGGGGAGCGAGTTTGTGGTGACATTACCATTGGTCAACCATTAACTTCTCACATCTGGAGGTTTAACAGTTGGAGTCTAAATCTCCACAGATGTTTGCAACTGTACGTCTGTGGTTGCAGAGCAAGGGCTGTCGCGGAAACTTACTGGGAATAGCTTATCGGGAAGGTAAGGACCCGTTGCTTGAGAGTCTGATTGATCAGCCCTTTGAGCCTTACAATTTTTCCATGAAAGAAAACCCTTTCGTCGTTCTACACTTATGTCTATGTATTATATGGATCGCGACAGTCATCTCGGTGGTCTGTTGGTTCAATCAGTAACACGTTGATCGAAACCACCTCCACTCCCTCAGTTGAATTTTCCCCAGCTATAAATGACTGCTCTTGGCCGAAAACAGTCAGTCGGTCGAATTTAAATTGCCCTCCCCGACAGCCACCCATTGGCCAATAACGGTTGCTTGCAAGAATGCTTCATCAAGGTGTCAAAGGCCTGACCTGAACGATAGGGGTCGACGTTTTTTCAGGTGAAGTCAGTTCGACGCATTACGAGGATCATCATGGCTATCGATATACACAAGACCAAGCGGACCCGTTCCGTAGACTTGTGAGATGTACTCGCCTGATTTGGCCCAGTGAAAGTGTGGCGTATTGGCCGGAAGTATCACTACGCTGCCTGGACCGTAAGCAACCAGCTTGGCCGGATCAAAAACCTTACCGAAGCCAATATAGAAAACACCGGACATGACGGTATAGATACGGTCCTCAGGATGTGTATGGGGCATTAATTTTGTGCCATTCGGCACTTTGACTCTCACCACGTAGGGTGCTGGCTTACTCGGGTCGCCGGCCAACACAGCAAGTTTCACTTCTTTGGGGAAGGCTGGAAAGCTGCGCCACTCGACGTCTTCATTATGTAAATCACCGACTTTATCGAGCGGCAATGGTTGTGCCTGGACGAACGGCATTGTGGCGCTGGTGACAATCAGTGCAGCCAGGCAAGCAGTTTTCATCATGTTCTTGATCATGAAAGGCGCCTTAATGACGTGGGCAAATCGCGGCGAGTCGCGTGCGGCTTACTCTATTTGTCACGGGCGGCAATGAGAACGGCGCTGCCGCGCATTACAGTTGATACGCAATGTAATCAATGCTTTGTGACATCGCGGTTGCCAGGGCGACACCCCATCATCAGGCTCACCAGAGGTGGGCCGCTCGCCCTATCAATGCCGTCGATGGTCAACATCACGTCAATGAAGTTCTCTTAAAAAATCCGCGGCGTAACATCTGCTCCATACCAACCCACAACACCCCGGAGCACACGATCATGAAACGCCAAACCATTCTCAGCATCGCTTTCTCGGTTTTTGCAGTTAACGCTTTCGCCGCTACCTCGACTCACCCGGTTGTCGCTGAAGGCGGCTCGGATCGTCTGATTGAAAGTCGTGTGGCTGAAGGTGGTTCGGATCGTCTGATCGAAAACCGCGTCGCTGAAGGTGGCTCGGATCGTCTGATCGAAAACCGCGTCGCTGAAGGTGGTTCCGACCGCCTGATCGAAAACCGCGTTGCCGAAGGTGGTTCCGACCGCCTGATCGAAAACCGCGTCGCTGAAGGTGGTTCGGATCGCTTGATCGAAAACCGCGTCGCTGAAGGTGGTTCCGACCGCCTGATCGAAAACCGCGTTGCTGAAGGTGGCTCCGACCGCCTGATCGAAAACCGCGTCGCTGAAGGTGGTTCCGACCGCCTGATCGAAAACCGCGTCGCTGAAGGTGGTTCCGACCGCTTGATCGAAAACCGCGTCGCATAAACAAATCGCGTCACCGCAACACCCAAAAAGCCCGGCCTGATCAGCCGGGCTTTTTCGTGCTCATTGTCTCGTGCCTGACGATATCAACCGAGATCTCCACCGCCGCAACGGTGCCCCTGTTCTCAAGCCAGTGCGTGGTGTTCCTGTCCTCGGGCCAACCCACTCCCGGCCCATAGTCCGTGGCGATTCCGTCTCGGTGATCAGTGATCGTTCCTTGCAGTATGTAGACGGTGCCTGGTCTGTCTTTATGGTTGTGAACCGGCCCGAAGACGCCGCCAGGATCGATGGTCACCAGACGCATTCTAAGTTGGCGCCCTGCCATGCCCTCGATCTCGGGGCCCAGGTCGACCGTTGCCAGTAACTTCACCGTCACCCCTTTCGTTTCGGGGGCCACCTGTTCAATGTTCATCGCGCTCTTCTCTGTACAGACAGGGTCTGACTAGAAGTAAACACCCTTGAAGGTGTGATCAGTCGGGAGGCGACAAAGGGTCAACCCCGGACTCATGAAGTGACCGCAACCCCTTGTAGGAGCAAGCTTGCTCGCGATGGACGTTAACGATAACGCGTGTTGGCTGGATAAACGCGTCATCCCGAGGTCCATCGCGAGCAAGCCCGCGCCTACGAATTTCCTTAACTGATCGGGATTACTCATCTGGCTTCTTATTTGGGGAGTTCCAGCGATCGCCAAAGCACGGCCTTCATCAGTCGCGACAAAATGGCATACGATAATCGCTGGAATGGATCATCGCGCTTAACAAAAGGAGCTATCTACATGGACGGTTTAAATCAGCTACAGCCCGCAAAGTGCGCAGGTATGGAGGACATCCGACGCGAGATTGATGCTCTGGACCAGGCAGTTATCACGTTGTTAGGAAGGCGTTTCCAATACGTACTGGCTGCTTCGAAGTTCAAGACCTCCGCGGCCTCGGTACATGCTTCGGAGCGATTCGCCAGCATGCTGGTGACACGTCGTGATTGGGCCACGGAAGCAGGCCTGAGCCCGGATGCAATCGAAAAGATGTTCCGTGACCTGGTAACCCACTTCATCGCCGAAGAAATGAGCCACTGGACAGCTCAACAGTCTGAGTGAACCTCATGGGTCCACGCCGGTGACGGAGGAGCTGACGCTCAGGGAAGCGGTTCAGTATTTGATGATTAATGAAAAGAAGTACAAAACACCCGATGAATTCATCGGGTGTGGGGATAGGTGTAAACCTGTTTCAGGACGGAATAACCGTCTTCTTTGTGGATAGACGACTGAAGAAACTCCGCGATCAGCGATGTAACCTGCTGCTGAATCACCTCACGCGGCCGACCGTTGTCGCCATCCCGGCAAATGATGCCATCGCCTGGTACGTCTTCTTCGAGCAATCCCTCTGCGCCAGGTTTGCACATCGACAAGAAGCTGAAATGGCTGGCGTCGCTGATTTCGACGTAACGGCTTGACGCAGCAGGCAGGCGTTTGGCCAGGTTGGCAGACTCCAGCTCGGCGGGAAGATCGTGCGACGGTACGCCGGCCGCGATCACCAGCGTGGGTACCGCCAGCGCAGCCAGGCTTTCATCGGTCAGGCCCCGAGAAAGGCCAAGGTCCAATGTCACCACGGCCGTGACGCGTTTATCGCGCAAATCGGCGGCCAACGCAGCCTGTGATTCTGCAGTGCTTGCAGGGTTTATCTTTCCATAGACGGTGCAACTGGCTAACTGCGGATGGGCTTTGCATTCCTGGGCGAAGCGGTCTGCATCGGAACGAGCACCGGCGATCTCCAGGGCGGTCCAGCCGCCGAGTGAATGGCCCACTACCGCAATTCGGTCATTGGCGACCAGGCCGAATTTTTCAGGTTGAGCCGTGACGCTATCAATGGCTCGGCTCACATCAATGGGCCGCTGCCATAACTGCGCCGCTGCTTGAGGGCTACGGTCGTGAGTGGTGGTGCCAGGGTGATTGATGGCGGCGACGATGTAACCTTTATGAGCCAGGGCACTGGCCAGCCAGATCTGGTTGCTCCAGTTACCTCGGTACCCGTGGGAGAACACCAGCAATGGATGCTTGCCCGCAGCGGGCGGCGCGTCACGAACGGCAGCAGCCCCGACGAACACCACATCATCGCCGATCAATTGCGTGACGCCGGTCGTTGCACTGGGGTACCAGACGACCATCTCCAGCGAGCGGTCATTTTGCGGGTCCGACAGTGTTGAAGACTGGAAGCCGACAGGGTTCTCGTCAGCGAGTGCGATAGTCGTCAAGCAGGCCAAAAACAGGGCGCAGAAAGGTATTTTCAATGTCGATTCTTCCTTGATTAGACAAGTGCATGGCAACCTGAACCCGCCGGCCGACGTATCCATCTTCGTACGGAGTCGAAGCTAACGTGGCTGCCTTTGGGCACGACATTAAAGCCCACATTCGAACCGCTCGCTGAACGATTTAACCCATCTGCTGCATCGACCGGTTGAATCCACAGCCAATTGCCGTCTTCTGCAGAAGGGATCACAAAAGCTGCATTTTGCTAATCAGCGCCTCTTGACGGGTTTTCCCCAAGCGTCACAAGGCTCATGACTGGCCAACCATCTGAGCCACGACTCGCAGCCAATAAATTTAGTTCAGCACAACTGAAATCACAGTGCAGTCGCCAGAGTAGTCGATACCCTGACACACTGCATCAGACCCAGGATGTATAAGAACCTCAAATTCTTGATTGAATCTTCTCTGAGTAATAATGTTATATACGTAGACAGGCTGAAAAAAAGCCGCCCCAATCTCAATCACCCAAATATGAATTCCTCGACCAACTTCTCGATGATCTTTGTATGCATGAACAATAGCGGGATTAGCATTTAATGAAGTTGAAAATGGTCGATCTATCACAACCCGAGCACCCACTTTTAATTCACCCGGCCACGCCCCTCCATGGAATAGAAACTGCCCCGGAGACAGCGTTACGGATAGCCTGCTTAGCTCTTGTATAAGGCCTGGCGTGATGCGTTCATCTCTGTAGCTGTCGATACCCGGAACCTCATACAGGTTTGGCATCGCACCAACCCAACTTCTGTAAACTGGAGAGGCTCTAATTTTTTGTTCTAGCTGCATGTTAAATGCGTTATTCGCCCCGCCATGATGAGCAGCCAAATGTGCGAAGTCATGCGCATTATTCGCGTATTTCGTTTCGTGCAAGGGCCTTACATCCCATCCCTTTTTCGACGCTGCATCATGAGCCAGTCGTTCAAAGGCACTTACCTCACCATTGTTTAGCGGGTAGCATTCAAGCAAATCAAGTCTACGCATTAACGTTAAATTCCATTTAAAAATGGCACTTTGCCAGAGGCATGGTGAAGCGATCAAGTAAATCGTTACAGAATAATTGATACGTTAAATCATCATCGCTTGTAGAAAATTCCACCGATTTTTTGTGAGGTCCGGCGCAAATACAGTATGAGATTTTGTGTAATCCACTGCATCGCACCTACTGTTTGGATGTGCTCGGTCGACGCTTTAAGGCGCAGGCGAGGGAATAAAACGAGACGGGCGCCAAGGTGGCGCCCGCTTTTTGTGTCTGCACTACGCCAGCTCCCATCGAACGTCCCCCCCTCTTTTCAGGAAGGCAAATACCGCCTGACCCTCGCCTCCAACACCTTGACCAGCTCGGGCTGCATGTACTGATAAACATCCGGTATGTCCAAACAAACGACACGCTTGTCCGCCAGCTCCGCACCAAATCGAGCCACCAGTTTGTTGCGATGAATCGGCTCCATGACAAATACCAGATCAGCCCACTGCAGCAGCTCCAGGCTGACGGGACCATACGCATCGTTGCTGATACCCGCCGACGCAGTTTTCACGCCCGGCCAGTCAGCAAAATGTCGTTCGGCAGTGGGGCTTCGCAGGCGGTTTTGGCTGCAGATGAAAAGCACGTTCAACATCGGATTAACTCCAAACAGTTAACGTGACCCGGGCTCATCCGAGATCACCGATTGACTGCCGCGCTTCGCGTCCCCGCAAACGCACTCGCGCCCAGCCAACGCCACAGACATTCGGCATCCTTCACCGCGCCATCCACTCGCAACTCTCGCGACTGAAGCACTTCCCGCGGTGTGCGGTCGCCCGACCACACTTCGGTCAATGCGCGCACGCTGGAATCCACGACCAGCGTCAGTTCGCGGCCAGGGTCGTCGCGGCACAGGTCGGCCACGCCCTCCTCGACCACCAGCCACCACGCTTGCTCGCCGGGCCGGGCGTCGCGGAATTTGAAGTGGATGACCACCGGTCGGGGCGGGAATGTTTCGATTCGCACGAACCGGCGCACGTCCCACATCAGCAGACCCGCGTCGAGTTGGTCATCGCGCAGGCGACTGCCGATCCAGCGTGCGCCCCAATGACCCAGCGCCATGATGATGGGGCGCAGTTCCTCGCCCGCTTCGGTCAGGCTGTACTCCCAGACTTTGCCGGTGGCCGAGCGGTGTACGACGCCGATTTCTTCCAGGTGGCGCAGTCGCTGCGCCAGCAGGCTGGTGGACATTCGGGGTACGCCGCGGTGCAGTTCGTTGAAACGCTTGCTGCCGCACAACAGTTCGCGCACGACCAAAGGTGTCCAGCGCTCGCACAGTGCTTCGGCACCGCGTGCGACCGTGCAGAACTGACCGTAGCTTTCGTCCATTGCCTGGCCTCCGCGACTGAAACGCTTCAGATTGTGAACTAGCCCCGCCACTCCGCCACGCGCACGCTCAAGCCTTCGAAGCCAAGTGCAAACGGAGAACGCCATGACCAAGGTAGCCATTATTCAGCGCCCGCCCGTGTTGCTCGACCGCGGCGCGACGATCGCCCGGGCCGTGCAATCGGTCGCCGAGGCAGCAGCGGCTGGAGCCTCGCTGATCGTTTTGCCCGAATCGTTCATTCCCGGTTACCCGTCGTGGATCTGGCGGCTGGCGGCGGGAAAGGATGGGGCCGTAGTGGGTCAGTTGCACACGCGACTGCTGGCCAACGCCGTCGATATCGCGAAAGGTGACCTGAACGAATTGTGCGAGGCCGCCAGGGTTCACGCCGTGACGATCGTGTGCGGCATCAATGAATGCGAACGGCAGACGGGTGGCGGCACGCTCTATAACAGCGTAGTCGTTATCGGCACGGACGGCGCAGTGCTCAACCGCCACCGCAAGCTGATGCCAACGAATCCCGAGCGCATGGTGCATGGCTTCGGTGATGCCTCCGGGTTGCGCACGGTCGATACACCGGTCGGCCGCGTGGGTGCGCTGATCTGTTGGGAAAACTACATGCCGCTGGCGCGCTATTCACTGTATGCCCAAGGCGTGGAAATTTACGTCGCGCCCACGTACGACACGGGCGATGGCTGGATCAGCACGATGCGTCACATTGCGCTCGAAGGCCGCTGTTGGGTGCTCGGCAGTGGCACCGCGCTGCGCGGCAGCGACATCCCCGACGACTTCCCGGCGCGTGCGCAACTATTTGCCGATCCGGATGAATGGATCAACGACGGCGACTCGGTGGTGGTCAATCCGCAGGGCCGGATCGTCGCCGGTCCATTGCACCGCGAAGCCGGCATTTTGTATGCGGACATCGACGTCGCACTCGTGGCGCCAGCGCGGCGAGCGCTCGACGTTACCGGGCATTACGCGCGCCCTGACATTTTCGAGTTGCAGGTGCGGCGCACGCCGGCGACAGCGGTGCGCTACATTGACGAGTGAAGGCAAACCATTGATCGAGGAGTCATGCCATGAACACTGAACGGTCTTACAAGGGCAGTTGTTTTTGCGGCGCAGTCGAGCTCACCGTCAGTGGCGAGCCGGTCGGGATGGGCTATTGCCATTGCGAGTCGTGTCGGCATTGGTCAGCAGGGCCGGTCAATGCCTTCACGCTGTGGAAACCCGACGCGGTGCAAGTAACTCGAGGGGCTGACAACATCGGCACCTACAACAAGACATCGCGCAGTTACCGCAAGTGGTGCAAGACGTGCGGCGGGCATCTGTTCACTGAACACCCGGAGATGGGGCTGATCGATGTGTATGCCGCAGTCATCCCGGATCTCGCGTACTCGCCAGGCATTCACGTGCACTATCAGGAGACCGTGTTGCGTATCAAGGATGGATTGCCGAAGCTGAAAGACGTCCCCAAGGAACTGGGAGGATCAGGCATCAGCGTCGACGAATAGCACTTAAACCGGAGCCAATGAAAACGGGCGCCTTGTCGGGCGCCCGTTTTGTTCAGGGTTGCGTGCTGCGGGTAACGCTGATCAGTGCGATTTCTTTGATACCGACGTCCCGGCTTTACTCAACCCTTTCGCGTTGTGGTCACCTGGTGTCGAGGCCGAGATTGCCGTGGCTTTGGTCACGCCACGCGTATCTTTGGAATGGGCGATGCCTGAAGTCGTTGTGCCATGACCGCGCTCGCCATTGCGATCATTGCCGTAGTGGTTGCCACTTTCGCCGTGGTCACGAACAGACTTGCCGGCATGATCGCTGCTCAATCCATTGCCGCGGCCGTTGCTGTTAGCGTTGCCGTGATCTGAACCGCTGTGACCACCACCGGTACCGCCGCCGTGGCCGCCGCCATTACCACCACCGCCACCACCGCCATTACCGCCTCCATTACCACCACCGTCTTTCGCGTAGGCGGCGCTCATGGTGGAAAGGTGAGCAGGGAGTAATGGTGCGGCTGCAAGCATCATGGCGCATGACATGACAGCAACGAAACTCTTGTTTTTTAAAAGCATGATTGCTTCCATAGGGTTGATATCGCGTACCTTGAGACGCGTTTTCCCCTCCGCAGTTCAAGTCATGCGACAGACGGGATACCGTGCGCACTGACCCAACCAGCATGCCGCCAGAACAAACACCGAAGTCTTCCCTCATCCGTTGATCAAAAGCACCGTTGGGCACTTCGTAGATCAGCCTAAAGACTGAGCGCTACCAGCCGACAATCCGACATCAGGAATGGATTCAGAGAGGCAACCGTGCGCTTTTTTACATCAGTTATGTTCGTCTGTGGCGTCGTCAGCCTGGCAGGTTGCGCCACCAACGGACGCAAGCCCGATAATGATTTAAAGGCGACCCTGGCCCAGCCCCTCGTGCAGGAAAGCATCCTGCGCGAAGGTGACGTTCTGAGCTTCCAGTTGCTGCTGCCACAGTCTGGCACCAGCATGCGCACCAGTGTGCAGATTGAAGCGGGATGTTCGTCGCCGCAATTGCACCTGCTGTACCTGGAAGGTGCGAAACGCGTGTATTCGATGGGCTCCAGCCAGTACAGTTCGGCTCGCCCATTGTCCGCAGAATTGTGGGCCACGCTGGCTGCCAACCCCTCGTTTGTCCAGGCATGTGCGCAGACGCCAAAAGCCGATTGGCGCCTGGTGAAAACCGATGACAGAGACAATTGGGTGTTGCTCGATCGTAACAGCGTGAACACCGACAATGGCGAAACCCGCTTCTGGGCAGCCTTCGATAATCCGGTAGTGCTCAACGACCCACCCTACAACGCACCGTATGCGCAGAAACGCGAGCGCTTCGCGGTGTCCTGCAACACCGGCACCTTCAAGCAGTGGGCAGGTTATGACCTGGATGCGCGCAATCGGGTCAGCGACGGGCGAGTCGACGTATCACCGACGCCCCAACCCATCGCTGGCAGTAATGCCGATTATCAGGCGCTGTTCGCGCTGGTGTGCGGCAACGGACAAGAGACTGCCCGGTTGGAATCGTTCAAGCCGCGTCTGAAAGCCCCGGCGAAGATTGCACTGCAATCGGTACCGCCCGAAGTGCTGACAGTGATTGGGCAACTCGACCTTGGAACGCCAGACCATTTCTTGAAGTTTGTGCGCACGGGGGGCACCGCAACGTACAAAGGCAAAACCAGCCCGGCAGGCGAAGAGCGATTCATCAGCAACGATGTTCCGAGTGGCCAGTTAAGCATTACAGCCCGCGGGGATGGTTATGAAAGCCAAGTGGTGAGCTGGCGCGGCTTGATTCCTCTGGTGTCCAAATCAAGCTACGGTGGAAGCGGTGGCATGGCCACAAGCAGTGTAACCAGCCAGCTGAGTTTCAGCGGTAACTGGAACACCCTGCCGATTGGCGAAACCGTCAGCTACACCTACAACAATGCAACGCTCAACAGCATTGTCGGCGCGTACGGTGGCGCCGCTAAAACCAATCGTTGCAAGGTCGAGCGCGAGCTCAAGGCAAGCGAACTCAACCCCGCACTGTCGGGCAACGCCAAGGCATTGGCCTGCACCGAAGAGCCTGATGAGTACAAACGGGTGGACCACGTCTACTACCTGGCTGACTACGGATACTTCTTCCAGGCCAGCACCGATAAAAACAGCTTTTTCTACAGTGACTATCGCATCGACAGGGTGGAGTAACAGATAGTCGTCAATGCCAAGGTTGGGTACGCTTCAAGTGCCCAACCTCGGACCTCGATCTATCGTCGGCGCGTTGGTATGACGGATGGAATCGAGCCCCCCGCCCCATTCAGCGTTAATCAAACGCCCCGTTGAGCACTTCGTAGATAAGCCCGGTTGCCAGCGCGACCAGTATCAAATCGGTGCCCGCTTGCTGCCATTCGTATCCGTCGTAGTGCGGCAGCCTGCCAAGCAACCGACCGTCCAGTTTTTTCGCAATGCCGGGTGGAAGAGGCTTGCCCCGAGCGAGGTTTTTTTGAATGCCGGGTGGCAAAGCAGGGCCGGGACTCCAGTAATCCCTGTAACCGCCAATGATTCCAAGGATGCTGCCTCGATTGATGCTCGGGCCATGACCCCAATCACCGCCTCCGGCGTTTTTGCCTTTGCTGCCCTGATTGCCATGGACCTGGCTGTTTTGCGGGTTTCCCTTGCCGTTTCCCTGGCCCTTTCCATTACCGGGATCGGCCAGTGCAGTCGCTGAGCCGCTGACCAGCGCAAGGCATGTAATCGCGACAACCAATGAGCGTGATTTGAGCATGAGTCGTTCCTTCAGTGTGGCGGGACATCTCTCTGAATCTTAGACGCTATTGACGGTGCGGGTTCCGATCCTGCGAGCCATGGCCGATTGACTGCGTATGGAGGGTGATGCGGGGTGCCGCACTCCCCTGTCACTTCAGCGTCGCTGGCATCTAGTACCGATAGCAATCACTGGCTCTGCCGGGTCGATCCGGAGATGACACTAGCGACAGATGATCTGTGGCGAGGCTGGATGCGCTGGCGGCGGACGTTTCATCAGTGATGCTTGATGCCCAACTGTTTTGGGTGGTTTGCTACCTCATGAGTCAAAGCACCGGAAGTCGGGCCATAGGGCCATCATCTGCTAGCCATTACGTCAGGCCTTTGCCTATGATGCGCCGCATATTCAGGGGGTTGCGCCCCCTTGCAATCGCACCGTCTATACAAGGACAGAGGGATACTGTGAGTCGAGTCATCAATAGCGTTATTCGTCAGGCTGCGGAAAACTTTGCTGCTAGCCTGAGCGCGTTTTATCCATCCTATGGTCGTAACGGCTTGAACGAAAGCAACCTCACCTATCAAGTCGCCAAGGCCTTCGAGACACGTAGCAACGCCCATGCGTTCATGGAGGTACCGTTCCTCAACCCGATCACCAGGCGTTACGAATATCGAATCGACTGTATGTTGTTCGATAACCAGCAAGTACTTTTCGTTGAGGGCAAGCGCCTGTTTACTCCTGAGAAAGCTGAGCAAATGCGTATCGACTTCCAGCGCTTGAAGGTCGAAAACCTGGTCCCCGTATTGGAAAAATTCAACCCATCCCATACCAGAACACGCAGTGTCTACCGCGTGATACTGGCCGAAACCTGGCAGGAGAAAACCGCCCACTGGTGGAAGATGAAGGACAGTAGCCGCGAGTGGGACAACAGTTGGTTGCCGGAGCAGCGAGGCATGGTCGAGGTTAAAACCTTCGACAATGGAAATACGTTGTATTGGCTATATGCCTATGAACAATTGGAGCTTCCCGCATGAAGATTGGACGGGAGCGTCCTTGCATAAAAGGTAATGGGTATTAGGACGAAAGAGGACAGATTTATTATTCAACAATGAATCCGTCCCTTCTCTCCGGGATAATCCTTAACTAAGCGACAAGCTCAACATAACTCGACTCCCCACCGCCCGTCGCGCCCGACAACCAACCCCATACGAAACTCAGAGTGGTGCGTCCCGCGTGATCAACGCCTACCGTGCCACGCGACCAGCCGGCAAGCATTTCCCCTTCCGTAGTCAGGCACTGAAAAAGAAGCTCAATGGTATCGGGGCCCGTGACGCGTCCGACTTGATGACCCAAGCGAATCCGGCCGCCTTGGTAAGTGCCTGAAATGGCCTCTTCCTCGACATGGTAATGAAATACGGTGCCCGCACCGGATAGCCCTTGGGCGTTGTCCGCTACCGTAAACCGGCGATTGTTCAAGCGCTCGCTGACTTGAGAAAAAGGGATTTCCATAAATATTGCGTCCATTAGTCGAGATGTTCCATTCCAGCCTTCGATGATCCTAAGCCATTTCGACAGGCAACAACCGCAAAAAAGCAGACACTCTTCGTCACGGGTCGCCCATTTCTCATCCATGGGTGAACAGGCATCACTCGGATGACTTTTCATGACGCCATCGAATTCCGAAGGCGCGGTCGTTACCATGGACGTCAATTCGGAAGGAGGCATGCAATGGATCTGAAGTTCAGTCACGTCGATGTACTGGTCGAGAATCTCGAAGAAGCCTGTGATTACTACGCACGGATACTGAAAGCCAGGATCTCCAAGACGCTCGTCTGGGAACGAGGTGGCCTGCATGTACGCTATGCGATTGCGCTGATCGGTCAGGAGCGTTTCATGTTGGTACAACCGTTGGCGGGGAATCTGAGGGAGCTGTTGGACGCCTCGGGCGAGGGGATGATTTATCGCCATTGCTACTCGACACCGGACATCGAGAAGGCCTATGACGAATTGATGGCTGCCGGTGTTCAACCGGAAGACGAAAACGGCAAGCCTTTGGCCCGTGCGCACCTGCAATCTCCGTCCGGGACACGCATCATCTGGTTGCCCAAGCGCTTCGGGCACTTCTCTATCGAGATCCTGGAAACCAAGGCGCTGGAGGCATTTGTCGAAGCGGCATTTGCCTGAGCACGTTCAAACTCATTGTTGTACTCACCCCGGCCAACTCACCAGCGATGCGACTTAAAGCTATCTGCGATATTCCCCACGATCAGAGAAATCCCCCATAAACGGGCTGTATTACCCGCATCCTGTGCCAACTTTTATTGGCCAGGAAAGCAGATTGCGCCGCCAGCGGGGAGTTATGCGCTGTTTAATTTTCTGGCATAGAGAATGCTGTGCGTTCACTAGTGCATCAATTGAACGTTTGAAGTTGTCAGCACGGGCAAAACAGCCTGCAAAAACATCTGCGCCGCAGATCCGCCGCGCATTGCCAGCCCTTTTGAGGAGTTACCCTCATGCGAAGTCAGCCGCTGATCCTCACGTTGATACTCATGCTTTTCATCTTCTGGATAGGGGTAGCCTGGAGTCTGTTCATCTTTTTCAGCAGTTAAGCATTGTTTCTGTTGCAGACAAGATGAAGTCCAGATCGAAGGCCGGAATATCTCAGGTAACAGAAGCGCGAGAGAAACCAAAAGGCTGCTCATGACTCAGGCAGTCGACGTGTTCAAGGCTGAGTTCCCCTCTTTCCACTCCCAAGTTAAATGTTGATCGAGCGTTTCCCACGCTCCGACCTACTGGCGTGCCCGGTTGGTTCACGCATTGTCAGCCGAACTGACAGCCTCTTTTTGAATAAAAAGAAAGGGAGGGCATTGCTGCCCTCCCCTGCGTTTTCCACGCTTTTTGCGACAGTACTGATCAGGACCTCAAGTGGCGAGAATGAAGTCTGTAGCAGTGACGGTTGTTGCATCGGCCACACCGACCAGGCGGATGGAGTCGGCTCCAGCGAAGCTGACCAGGGTATCCGCACCGACATCGGCGATGGTGACGTTGCCGGCAAAGGTCGCAGCCGTGATGTTGAACGCGGAGATATCGAGCCGGTCCTGGCCTCCTCCCGCGATGGCATCGAAACCGATGATCTGATCGACCCCGAAGCCCGCTGAGAACATGAAGATATCGTTGCCATTGCTGGCAACCATCATGTCGTTGCCGGCACCGCCCGTGACCGTATCGTTGCCGTTACCGCCATCGATAAAGTCATCGCCGATGCCACCCAGCAGGGTGTCGTTAGCGTCACCACCGAGCAGCGTATCGTTGCCGTCGCCGCCCTGGAGCAGATCGCTGCCGGTACCACCATCCAGGCTGTCGTCACCCAGCCCACCGAGCAGCGTGTCGTTGCCTGCCCCGCCATTCAATGTATCCGCCCCGTCACCTCCGTCGAGGCTGTCATCGCCATTACCGCCGTTCAGGGTATCTGTACCAAGGCCACCGAACAGTTGGTCGTTGCCGGCGTCGCCATTCAGTGTGTCGTTGCCGCTGTTGCCGTTGAGGATGTCGTTGCCGCCACCACCATTGAGGGTGTCATTCCCCACCCCGGCGGTGATGACGTTGTTCAGCCCATTGCCGTTGCCAGCGAAGTTGCCGACGCCGGTGTAGGTCAGGTTCTCGACATTACCGCCCAACGTGTAACTGGCCAACGAAGTCTGCACGGTGTCCGTACCGCCACCCCCCACCTCGACCACCACGTCTGTGGCTGCATCGACGATGTAGGTATCGTTGCCCGCGCCCCCCACCATCCGGTCAGCACCCGCACCGCCATCGAGGAGGTCGTTACCCACCCCGCCGGTGATGGTGTTGGCCAGCGCGTTGCCGGTACCGGTGAAGTTGCTGGCGCCGGTATAGGTCAGGTTCTCGACGTTGGCACCGAGCTGGTAGTTCGTGAAGCCGGTCTGCACCAGATCGGTACCCCCCCCCAGCGCCTCGTTGACGAGGTCGCCGACGTTGTCGACCACGAACGTGTCGTTGCCGGCACCGCCGTTCATGACATCGGCGCCGAGCCCACCATTGAGGGTGTCGTTGCCGTCCTCGCCATTGAGGACGTCGTCGTCGTCTCCGCCGTTGAGGATGTCGTTGCCTGTGCCGCCAAACAACTGGTCGGCACCGGCCAGGCCATTCAGCGTATCGCTCCCGCCCAGGCCAAGCAGCACATCGTTACCGGCGCCACCGGTGAGGGTGTTCGCCTGTGCATTGCCCTGCAGCACCACGCCACTCAGTACCGCAACCGCCGCGGTTGCTGCGGAAGTCAACGACTCCAGCGCACCGAAGCCGTCGGTGTAGCGCACGATCACCCGTATTTGCAGGTTGCCCTGCGCCACACCCGGGGTGAAGGTCGAGGCCGTCGCGCCATTAATGTCGGTGAAGGATGTGCCAACACCTTGCTGCCATTGGTAGCTGAAGGTACCCAGCCCGTCCGCATCGGCAATCCCCGCCGTCAGCGCCGTCAGCACCTGCCCTTGATCCGGTGTGGTATCGCTGATCAGCAACGCGCCTGTCGGTGCATCGTTGACGTTGTCCACCGGCCCCAGGATGTTGGACGAGACGCTTTCGGCCACACCGAAGTTATCCACGTAACCGATCATCACGCGCACTTCCTGGCCGACCTGAGCCTGGCCAAGCGCGAACGTGCTTGCGGTAGCGCCGTCGATGTTGACGAAGCCAAGCCCGTCGTTCGCCTGCCACTGGTAGGTGAACTGCGGATTGCTCAGACCATCGGCGTCGACGATGGTCGACGTGTCGGCGGTCAACAGCTGGTTCTGCACGGCAAGCCCGGTAACGGTCGCCCCTTCGGTCGGTTCACTGTTGCCGGACGAGTCGACGATCTCCAGCGTGCCCTGGCCATCCTGGTACACCGCACGGACACGGATGTTCAGACCTGCCTCATCCGGCCCCACCAGGAAGGTGCTGCCAGTCGCCCGCATTGCCTCGCCAGCGGCGATAAAGGTAATGTCTTCATAGACCCCCGTTCCGGGAATGGTTTCGACCTGCCAGTAGTAAGCCACCCCACCGGTCACTGCACCGGTCGGATTGGTCGCGCTCTGGCTATCCACGTCGCGTACCGCCGAACCGCTGACGCGCAGCAACTGGCCGGCGACAGGCGTATCTTCACGCACGCCGGTAGCCGCATCGAGGATGGCCAGATGACCCGATGGGTCGTTGTTTTGCGCAGTGCCCACTCCGGACGATACCGCCCCGTCAGCGAACTGCAGACGCTCGATGCCCGTCAAGCGATCGACGCCATCACGCCCTGCCACCGAGTCGGTCACAATGACCGTGTCGCCATCGATCTCGATGCCGTATTCCCCAAGGTTTCCGGAGTACAGCGCCGTGTCGAAGCTGTCATTGCCGGTCAGAATCTCCCGCACAATGACCAACTGGCCCGGGTTGTAAGTACCGTTCAACATGAACGGCACCAGCGGCTCCATGCTGTCGAACGTGGCGATTTCCGCGCCAGTGCCATCAGCGTTCGCCCGGACGCTGATGCGTACGTTCAGCCACTTGTCGCCGTCGATGATGTCGTCACCGCCGCGACCTTCGATCAGGTCGCTGCCGCTACCGCCGAGGATGATGTTGCCGCCATCGAAGAACGTCGCACCGTCAGGCAGCAGATCCGCCAGGCCGTTGATCAGATCGATGTTGGTCAGCACACTGCCGGTTGCACCCGCAGTGGGCAGCGACGTGGCGTCTTCGTTATCACCGCGCAGGAAGTCACCGTGGGACGAACCCGACAGGCCTTCCATGATGTCGAAGCGCACCAGCGCCGAAGCCCCCGAACCCGGTACTGGCGGAACATCGAAAAAGCGGTCGGTGAAGTCGATGCTCACGCCCTGGGCGAGCCCCTTGAAGGTTGCCCAGTCATAGCCGGAGCCGCCGATATAGCGATCACCGAAGCCGAGACTGCCGACCATGATGTCGTCGCCGCCTTCGCCGTTGAACTTATCGTTCTCGCTACCGCCGATGAACACATCGTGGCCAATGATAGGGTCGTTGCCGAGCGGGTCGAAGTTGTCGCCAGGTGCACCGTCCGAAGTGCCCTTCTCGATCCAGTCGTCCCCTTCGTTACCCATATCCTGTTCGTTGGCTTTGCTGCCCAGGATGAAGTCATTGCCATGACCACCAATGGCTTCGGAGGCGTCCTCACCGGTCACGATGAAGTCATTGCCGAACCCGCCGATGATCAGGTTGACGCCGTTACCTCCGTGCAGCACGTCGTTGCCGTCGCCACCCTGGATGTTATCGTCGCCGCCCTTGTCGGTGATGATGTCGTCGCCGGAACCGCCGCGCAGTTGGTCGTTGCCGTCACCGCCTTCGATGCGATCATTGCCGCCGTCGCCCCAGATCGTGTCATCCCCCTCACTCGCGATGAGAATATCGGCGCTGTTGGTGCCGCCCATCACGATGTGCTCTGCACCGGTGTATTTGATGTAGTTGGCGTCCGGCCCTGCGGTCAGCGGGTTGTCGCGGAACACCACCTGCTCGCCGTTTTCGCCAAGCGGATCGGCATTGCCCAGGCCTTCGTTGAATTGCTTGCTCTGGTCCCTTTCCAGATAGAACGCAACGTCCGAGAACACCAGGCCCGGCAAGTGCGTGGCCGAGGTGTTGGCCATGATCAGCTTGGCGAACGAGTTGCTTTCAAGCTCGGCATTCATCGACAGGCCAGCGGTACGTTCCAGATAGTAGAAGCGGTCACCGTCCTGCAGTTTTTCCAGCTGGTTCTCGAACACGAAGTTGAAGGTCGAGCCGAGCATGCCGCCGAACGGTGTTTTCGCTTCGGCCAGGCCGCCTATCCACAGGTCGATGGCATCGACCCCCGTGATCGTCACACCCTTGAGATCGTCGGCAGTTCCCAGCACTCCATCCTTGCCGGCCCGCGTTACGTTGGTCCATTCACCGGTGCCGTTGAGGAAGTCCAGGCGGTCAGTCGGTGCATCCGCACCACCGAATACCAGCGCCATGGCAGCAGCGCGTTTGCCTTCCAGCGTGGTCGCCGCCGTGATCGTCTCATGGGTGCCATAGGCTGCAATGAAGTTGATCAACGACTCCGGATGTTTGAGGTGCTGCACCAGGTCCACCCAGCTGGTGTACGGCTTGAGTTGGGTGTCACCGGTTTGGCTGTAGATGTCGCGGCGAATCGCGTTGAGTGAAGGAATCCCCACGTCGCGGCCACGGGCGATGTTGATCGCCGGCAGGTCGAGCGGCAGACCGAGCAGGTTGTTGCGCAGCGCCTCGGTGACGAACTCGTCGATTTCGTTACCGGCTTGCCGAGTGATCCCACGCACGATCGCACTGGTTGCATCCTCAGGCGTCACGCCACTGGCGGCGTACGCCAATGGGTTGAGGAACGCTGCGATCAGGCCCAATTGCTGATCGGGATCAGCACTGTTCGGATCGCCGATCACGTTGAAATCGACGTCGAAACGATCGACAGTCTCGGTCAGCATCGAGTGGCCAAACCGGTACACGGTGTGGGCGAACTCGGCGACGATCGAGGCATCGAGGTCCACGTCATAGACCTGGGTCGGTGCGAAAAACAGATCGACGTTAGGCTGGATGGTCCGGGCAAACTCCTCGAACACCAGATGCTGATACTGCATCTCGGTGCCGAACTTGGCCGCCTGGAACAGGCGTTCGCCGTTCCATACCAACGCATCGATCTCCGCCTGATTGACCGGCAACGCGCTCACTGGATTGAGCAGCCACTCGTTCAGGAAAGCCACGTCACCCGAGTCGAGCACGGTGTCTTTGGTTTGCGCGACCAGCCGATTGTGCTCGGAGTGGAAGATCGCATGCACCGCCGTCAGGCCGATGTTCTCGTTGACCCGACCGTCGCCAGCGATGTAGTGCGCATCCAGCAACTCGTTGTCGTAGGCCAGGTTGGCCCCGGTTTGCGGATTGACCGGCACGTCGTTGCCGATATCGGAATCCCCGTCAGGCGCGAGCACGCCACCGATGAACACCGGCGCGGCATTGTGGGCAATGTCGGCGAGGAACTGGTGACCGGTGCGCACAGCATTGGTCAGGTCAATGGGGGCAAGCGGATTACCTTCGACAAGCACGTCATCCGCCGTGCCGCCCAGACCGTCAACGCCCTTCATCACGACCATTGGGAAGCCGTTCGGCCCCTTGATGAAATTGCCATAGGCGTCGGTCGCCAACAGCGGGCCGCTATTGACGTCGGCATCGGTAAGACGAATACCCAGGATGTCGTTGGCTTGCGCCTTGACCACCTTCCAGGTCGCCATACCGCCGATTTCGGTGTCGTCTGCGCCACCAAACTTGCCGTCCGCCCCCAAGTCACGGTTAGTGATCAGCCTGCCGGTCGCGATAGGGCCGTTGTCGGTCAGCTCATAACCGCGCAGGAACACCTGGTGCGAGGGGTGCGAGCTGTAGGTCTGGTTTTGGTCCACGAACGGCGAGGTGGTGTTGGTGTGCTCACGGATGTCGTCGGCCGTGCCGAGAACGCCGTCCGCCCCTGGCAGGTTGGTCGCGCGGGACAGCACCATGAAGTTGGTGTTGCCGCCTGGCACATACAGCGGATCATCCGGTTGCAGCGGGATGAAGATGGTGCCCGAACCGCCTTTGGTCAGCAGGTCCAGCCCATGATCGAAGAACTGCCCGAAGAAGGTCATCCAGGCGTTGAACGGCGCGGACAACCCTGCGTCCGGCGCGGTGTTCTCGAACAGGTACACATCATGGTCGTCGGCAGTACCGAACTGACCATCCATGCCGGGGCTGGCGACGATCCGTGTGCCATCCTTGAGTACGTCGTCATTACCTGTCGCGCCGAAGTTGAGCACACCGTCCGCCCCCGGATCGTAAGCCGTGGCATAGGCCGCCGGGTTGTTCGACGTCTGGTCGACGATCAGATTGCTGATGGTGCGCGGCTGCGAGTCAAACACATTGCCGCTGGTCTGCTGATACGACGATCCCGGAATGGCCGGCGAGCCAGGGCCAAAGAACCCGGCAGGTGCACCTTCCGCCGGATTGAAGACCGGATCGGTCAAACGCGGGAAGGTGTTATCCGCAGCACCAAACTCGGTGTTGTTGATGCCATTGAGGTTCATCAGGTTGTTGTTCGAGCCATCGACCGCACGCAGGCCCAGCGGCGCGCGGATGTTCGGGATCAGCGAGAGGATGTCCTGACCGCCCGCTTCCGCCTCGGCAATCTTGATCTGATCAAGGATGAAGTTGAGGTCGGAGCGGACCATGTTAAGGCCCGGGCCACCCTCGGTGGCATTGACTACCGGTGTCGGTGCTGTCGGCACGACCGGCGCGCCGGGTTCCACCACGGCAGTCGGCTGCGAGAACAGCACTTCAGTCGTGCCATGACCATCCTGATAGATCGCCTTGACCCTCAGTGACAGCCCGGCAAGATCAGGCGAGACCTTGAAGGTGGTGCCGTCGGCGCTCTGGAACGCCAGGTCACCGGCAGGCAACAGAATGATGTCCTCGAACACGCCGGTGCCGGGGTCGGCTTCAAACTGCCAAAAGTAGGACACTGAGGCGTTGTTGATAAAACCCTGCAGATTACCCACCGCGATATTGTTCGCATCACGCACCCCGGCCACGTTCACCGTCAGCGTGTCGCCCACTGTGATTGCGCCGCCGTTTCCATCCGTGACGGTTGGTCTGCCGACCGGTTGTGCATTCAGCCCCGGCACCAGCACTTGCTGGGTATCGGAGAACTGCAGGCGTTCGATATGCAACAGTGTATCGGTACCGTCTCGACCCACTTCGGTATCGGTCACCGTCCAGACATCGTCCGCCACATCGGCCGTGCCGCGGGTGTCACGCGTCACCACATACTCGGACTGAAGCCCGGAGAAAATCGCGGTATCGAAAGCCGCTCCGCCCGTCGAGGTGCCGGGCAGGATTTCCCGCACGGCCTTGAGCTGACCCGGGCTATAGGTGCGGTCGAGCATGAACGGGATCATATCGACCATGCTGTCGAAGCTGGCGATCTCGGGGCCTGTATGGTTGACGTCGCCGGCGTCATACACCGCAATCCTGACGTTGAGCCATTTGTCGCCATCGATCAGGTCATCACCCCCGCGCCCCTCGATCAGGTCACTGCCATTGCCACCCAGGATGATGTTGCCCGTGGCAAAGCCGGTTGTGGGCAACCCGGCATCGGCCAGGAACTGCTCCAGTCCGCGGATCAATGCCACATTGGTCAGCGCACTGCCCGTGGTGCCGCCGTGGTTGATGATTGTGTCCGCATCAACATTATCGCCCTTGAGCACATCGCCGAATTGCGAACCGGACAAACCTTCGACCTCGGCAAAACGGTCGAGGATTGAGGCCGGTGACGCGCCGACCGGATTGAACGGCCCGTTGTTCTGGTTTGGCGCGTTACCGTGTGGCTGCGCCAGCGCGGCCATGGTCAGGTCAACGGTCACGCCGACTCTGTCATCTTTGTGGGTTACCCAGTCGAAACCGGACATGCCGTCCATGTTGTCCTGCGCATCGCTGCCGACAAAGATGTCATCGCCACCCTCGCCGATCATTTCGTCAAAGCCACCACCACCGACAAAGATGTCGTTGCCGATCGTATCGTCATTGAGCAACGGCGAGGCGTTATCGCCAGGCGCACCGTCCTGCGTGCCCTTCTCGATCCAGTCATCGCCTTCGTTGCCGGTAGCTGGCAGGTTGGTCTTGGCACCGAGGATGAAGTCGTCACCCTGACCGCCGAAGGTGGTGCTGATGTCTTCGGTGGTGATGATGAAGTCCTGACCATCGCCCCCAAGGATCAGGTTGCCCCCGACCAACATCCTGCCGGCCACGATCACGTCGTTACCGGCATTGCCTTCCAGGCGGTTGTCGCCGAAAGAGTCGGTGATGATGTCATCGCCTGCGCCGCCCAGCACCGCATCGTTCCCGGCGCCGCCTTCGAGGAGATCGTTGCCGCCGTCGCCGTAAACGGTGTCATCGCCCTCACCGGAGATGATGATGTCATCGGCGGCGGTGCCGCCGAGGACGACATGATCTTCACCGGTGTAATGCAGAAAATTACTGTCCGTGCCCACGGTGTCGGGGTTGTCGCGGATCACCAGCGGCACGACTTCCACGCCGTTGATCATGATGCCGCCCGTCGGGTCGTCACGACCGCCGACGCCAAGGCCAGTGAACTGATTGGCCTGGGTCACTTCGAGAGTGAACGTCGGCGTCAGGAACACGGTGTTCGACAGGTGGGTGACATCGGTGTTGAGCATGATCAGCTTGGCGAAGGAGTTGTTTTCCAGCTCGGTGCCGAAGTTCAGGCCCGCGACGCGCGACAGATAGTAGAAGCGGTCGCCGTTCTGCAACGCCTCCATCTGCGTTTCAAACACGAAGTTGAACGTCGACCCGAGCATACCGCCGAACGGCATCTTCTCTTCGGCGAGGCCGCCGACCCAGAAGTCGATGTCGTCGACGCCGCTGATGGTTACACCCGTCAGGTCGTCTGCGGTGCCCAGCACCCCATCCCTGCCGGCCGTCGTGACGTTGGCCCAGTCACCGCTGCTATTGAGGAAATCCAGGCGGTCAGCCGGCGCTTCGGCACCACCGAATACCAGCGCAAGAGCAGCATCGCGTTTGCCTGCCAGCGTGGTCGCCGACGTAATCGTGTCATGCGTGCCATAAGCAGCGATGAAGTTGACCAACGACTCGGGGTGTTTGAGGCTGTCCGCCAGGTCTGCCCAACTGATGTAGGGCTTGAGTTGGCTGTCACCGGTTGTCTGGTAGAACTCACGCCGCGCTTCGTTCAACGTGGGGATGCCAGTGTCGCGGCCACGCGCCAGGTTCAGGGCCGGCAAATCGAGCGGCAGACCGAGCAGGTTGTTGCGCAACGCTTCGGTGACAAACTCGTCGATCTCGTTGCCGAGCTGGCGGGTCACCCCGCGAATGATCGCCCCTGCCGCTTCGTCCGCGGTAGCCCCGCTGCCGGCGAACGCCAGCGGATTGAGGAAGGCCGCGATCAGACCGAGCTGCGTGTCAGGGTTGTTCGGGTCAGTGAGCAGCGGATTGAACTCGGGGTCGAAGCGATCGACCGTCTCGGTCAACATCGAGTGACCGAAGCGATACACCACGTGGGCGAACTCGGCGAGGATGGCCGGGTTGATCGAAGTGTCATAGCCGTTGGGGGCAAGGAACTCGTCGACCTGCGGTTGAACGGTCCGCGCGAACTCCTCGAACACCAGGTGCTGGTACTGCATCTCGGTGCCGAACTTGGCGGCCTGGAACAGCCGTTCGCCGTCCCACACCAATGCTGCGATTTCGGCGGGAGTAGTCGGTATCGCCGCGACATCGTCGGCCAGCCACTCATTGAGGAACGCCAGATCGCCGGAGGCCAGGATGGTTTCCTTGGATTGCTGGACCAGGCGGTTGTGCTCGGAATGGAACACATGGTGCACAGCGGTCAGGCCGATGTTTTCGTTCGCCCGGCCATCGCCGGCAATGTAGTGAGCGTCGAGCAGTTCGTTGTCGTAGGTCAGGTTGTTGCCGCCCGGGCCCGCTGGCTGAGCATTGCCGATATCGGCGTCAGCATCCGCCTGCAGAACCCCGCCGACGACGACCGGCGCGGCATTGTGGGCGATGTCGTCGAGGAAGCCATGACCGGTGCTCACAGCGTTGGCCAGACTGATCGGAGCATCCCGGTTGCCTTCGACCAGTTGCGTGACGTCATCAGCTGTACCGGCGATACCGTCAGCGCCGTTACTGATGCGTATCACCACCTGCGGCATACCACTCGGGCCCCGGATGAAGTTGCCATACGCGTCGGTCGCCAGCAGCGGCACGTTGTGCACATCGGCGTCGGTCAGGTCGATGCCGAGAATGTCGCGGGCCTGGGCCTTGACCACTGCCCAGGTCGCCATGCCGCCATTTTCCGCGCCACCATCATCGGCAGTGCCGAACTTGCCGTCGGCGCCCAGATCGCGGTTGGTAATCAAGCGCCCGGTGGCAACAGGGTCACCTGCTGCGTTGATGACGTATTCGCGCAGGAACACCTGATGCGAGGGGTGCGAGCTGTAAGTCTGGCTCTGGTCCACGAACGGAGAGGTGGTGTTGGGCTGACCATCATCCGTAGTGCCGAGAATTCCGTCCGCACCGGCTGTACGTACTGCCCGTGGCAGCACCATGAAGTTGGTCGGGCTGCCCGGCACGAACAACGGATCGTCCGGCTGCAACGGAATAAACACGAAGTCGGTAATGCTCTTGCTGACCAGGTCGAGGCCATGATCGAAGAACTGGCCAAAGAACGTCATCCACGAGTTGAAGCCGGCGGTCAGACCGGCGTCCGCCGACTGGTTGGGAATGAAGAACACTTGCGTGTCGTCGTCCGTGCCGAAGACACCGTCGGGGCCTGGGCTGATGACCGGGTCTGCACCGCCGTTCGCCGCAACCGCGGCCGGGTTGTTGGCGGTCTGATCAACGATCAGGTTACTGATAATCCTCGGCTGCGGGTCCACCACCGTCCCTGTCCCGGTGTATGACGCCAGGAACGAGGTATCCAGCAGGCGCGGGAACGCATTGTCCGCAGCGCCAAATTCACTTTGCCCGGCGACCAGGTTGTTGTAGCTGCCATCGACGGTACGCAAGCCGAATGGCACCTGACTGTTGGGTAGCAAATCACTGAGGCTGGCGCCGTCGGCATGTGCTTCTGCGATGAAAATCTGCTTGAGGATGAACTCCAGGTCGGACTTGTTGAAATTGGCCATTTTGCTTGCCCTCGATCTCTTTGGGGAAGGACACGGGCGATAGGAGTCCGCCCACGCCCAGTCAGGTGCTGGCTTGCGCAGTGTGTTGGTTCTTTTTTTTTGGCGAGCGCTGACACGGGAAGGCAAAGCCGTTAAACGGCCCCCCGGGATGCGCGCCTGGAATTCGCTAAAGAATGGCTCGCTGTGCGATCAGGCAGAGCGACCCAGAGACCTGGGCGGGCCATGGAAACATGCAGTCAAGGCGAACTTCCTGAACAACCCCTTCCCTCTGCAAAAGAACGAAACGATCGACATGTGTGCTCCCTCGAACTCTGCGCCTCGCGTTGCCAAAGAGTTGACAGGCTTCAGGCGGACGGTGCCGTCAATGAGTAAGACTAAAGTCGCACAGCAAATAATTGTCAATTTTACGACGCTCAAACCTGACGACCGGCACTTAACCTTACAACTAGCTGTTTTTAATAGACTTATAGAAAGTTCGATGCACCATTAGAGCGAAATGTTATTTCAGGTTGTTACATCGCCACCTACGCTGCTGGCTATGGGAGCAACGCAGAAATGGCAGGAGATTCTCCCTAGAGCGAACCCCTGCATATCGACGGCTACTTGCGAATCACACGTGTTAGCTGTTGCGCCGCAAGGGCTAACGGCTTTTCGAGAGGGGTCAGCCAAATGTACAAACAATCGAGTACTCGATCCGAATTGGCAGACGCACTCTTTCGCCTTCGTCGCAGTTTTTATTCACTGGCAGCTTTCAGTGGTGTCATCAACGTCATGATGTTGACGCCAGCCGTTTATATGCTGCAGGTTTATGATCGCGCCCTGGTCAGCCGAAACGTCACAACGTTGACGATGTTGACCTTTCTGGTGATAGGCCTGTTCTTGCTGATGGCCACGCTGGAAATGTTCCGCACCCGCGTGCTGATCCGGGTTGGCAACTGCCTGGACATGGACCTCAACCGACGCATTTTCACCGCGGCATTCGAGCGCAACCTGAGCCGCGCCGGTGGCAATCCGGCCCAGGCCCTGCAGGATCTCGCGCAGGTGCGTCAATTTCTTACCGGTAATGGCCTGTTCGCTTTCTTTGATGCGCCATGGACGCCGATCTACCTGCTGGTCGCCTATCTGATTCACCCGCTGCTCGGACTGGTCACGCTGATCGGCTCACTGATTCTGGTGGGCCTGGCTTATCTCACCGAGAAGGCAACGCAAAAGCCGCTGGCCGAAGCCAATCAGGCCGCCCTCTCCTCCGCCAGCTACGCCAACAACAACCTGCGCAACGCCGAGGTCATCGAGGCCATGGGCATGCTGCCGTCAATCGGCAAGCGCTGGTACCAAAGCCATTTGCGCATTCTGGAAATGCAGACCCTGGCCTCCGACCGCGCCGCCCTGATCAGCAGCACCGGGCGCTTCGTGCGTATCACGTTGCAGTCGCTGATCCTGGGCGCCGGCGCGCTGCTGGCGATCGAAGGCAAGATCACCCCCGGGATGATGATTGCTTGCTCGATCCTCACCGGCCGTGCACTGGCTCCGGTGGAGCAAGTCATCGCGTCGTGGAAGCAACTGCTTGGCTGCCGTTCGGCCTGGGGCCGGCTGAACGAAATGCTGAACGACTATCCGCGCCGGCCACCGAGCATGTCGCTGCAGCGGCCGCTGGGCATGCTGGCGGTAGAGAACGTGTATGCCGGCGCCCCCGGCACCAACAACACAATTCTGCGCGGGGTGAGCTTCAACCTTTCCCCCGGCGAAAGCCTTGGCATTATCGGCCCGTCCGCCTCGGGCAAATCCACCCTCGCCCGCCTGATGGTCGGTGTCTGGCCGGCACAGGCCGGCAAGGTGCGCCTGGACAGTGCGGACATCTTCACCTGGAACAAGGGCGAACTTGGCCCCTGGCTCGGTTACCTGCCACAGGACGTGGAACTGTTCGAGGGCACCATCGCCGACAACATTGCACGCTTTGGTGAAGTGGACAGCGACGCAGTCATCCGCGCCGCCAGAACGACTGGCGTGCACGAGATGATCCTGCGTTTCCCGCAGGGTTATGAGACCCGTCTGGGCACCGATGGCAGCCCGCTTTCCGGTGGCCAGAAGCAACGCATCGCCCTGGCCCGCGCATTGTATGGAGACCCCAATCTGATTGTGCTGGATGAGCCGAATGCCAACCTCGACGACGTCGGTGAGAAGGCCTTGGTCGATGCGCTGGCCCAACTCAAAAACCGCGGCGCCACGGTCATCCTGATTTCCCACCGTCCCAATGTGCTCTGCGCCGTTGACAAGGTGTTGATGTTGCGAGACGGCGGCGTGCAGATGCTCGGCAGTCGCGACGAAGTATTCGCAGCGCTGCGCAAGGCCAGTGTGATGCCTGCAGGCGCATCAACCCCGCTGGCCTCCGTCAAAGCACGGGAGTGACCGATCATGCAAATGAGCCAACACACCGACATGATTCTCACCGACTCCAGGCACACGGTAGATCTGGACGTCGCCAAACCCGTGCGCAAGGCCATGTGGCTGGTGCTCGCCGGCTTCGGCGGCTTCCTCCTGTGGTCATGGCTGGCGCCGCTGGATGCCGGCGTGGTGGCGACAGGCACGGTAAAAGTCACCAGCAATCGAAAAGCCGTGCAGCATCTGAGCGGCGGCACCGTGGAGGCCATTCTTGTTCGCGAAGGCGACTCAGTGAAAAAAGGTCAGGAGGTGGTCCGCCTCGACTCGCTGCGCGCCCTTGCCGAACAGGGTG
Organism: Pseudomonas sp. SJZ080; assembly: GCF_007828295.1. Taxonomy (NCBI): domain Bacteria; kingdom Pseudomonadati; phylum Pseudomonadota; class Gammaproteobacteria; order Pseudomonadales; family Pseudomonadaceae; genus Pseudomonas; species Pseudomonas sp. SJZ080. The sequence continues at coordinate 53,992 of NZ_VIUK01000019.1, read as the reverse complement.
CGGTCAGCGCCCAGTACATCGTCAGCAAGACAGTGGAAAACCGCCTGGAAGCGGAACGTGACGACCGTGATGTGGTGAACTTCGACCCCGAATTGCTCAAGCGCTTCGGCAATGATCCGCGCCTGGTGGCCGCCATGGATCTGCAACAACGCTTGCTGGACACTCGGCGCGCCGGCCTCGCTGGCGAGATCAGCATCCTGCAGGAAAACCTCGCAGCGTCGGCGGTACAGCTCAAGGGCCTGCAGCAGGTCTATGGGGCCCGCGCCTCCCAGATCAACTTCCTCAACCAGGAACTCAAAGGCACCCGCTTGCTGGCGGCCGAAGGCTATGTGCCGCGCAACCGCCTGCTTGAGCTGGAACGCAGCAACGCCGACCTCGCCGCCGGCCAGGCCGAGAACCTCAACAACATCGCTCGCGTGCGTAGCCAGACCACCGAAATCAAGCTGCGCATCCTGCAGCGCCAGCACGATTACCTGAAGGAAGTCGAATCGCAGCTCACCGACACCGCCAAGGAAAACACCACCCTGGCCGACCGCTTGCGTGCGCTGGACTATGAAGTGACCCACACGGTCATTCGCTCGCCGATCGATGGCATGGTCCAGTCCCTGAGCATTGCCACTGTCGGCGGGATCATCCAGCCCGGCTTCAAGATCATGGAAATCGTTCCGGACAACGAGCCGCTGCAGGTCGACGCGATGATTCCCGTGCAGGCCATCGACAAGATGGTCCCCGGACTCGATGTAGACATTGCCTTCCCGGCCTTCAACCATGCCCAGACGCCCAACATCCCCGGCCGCGTGAAGACCGTCTCCGCCGACCGCCTGATGGACGAGGAAAGCAAGCAACCGTTCTATCTGGCCCAGGTGGAAGTCACGCCCGATGGCATGAGCCTGCTTGGCAGCAATCACATTCGCCCCGGTATGCCCGCCAGCGTCACCATCAAGACTGGCGAGCGCAACTTGATGAGTTACCTGCTCAAACCTATGCTCGAGCGTGTTGACAGCTCCTTCAAGGAACAATGAAATGGACCGTCATTGCCTGTGTTTCTGCCTGCTGGCGTTATCCCTCCCGACCAGCGCCATGGACCTCAAACAAGCGTGGGATCTGTTGCAATACCAAGGCCCCGTCTACCGCGCCGCCGTGCATGAAAAAGAGGCCGGCCTGGAAAACCGCGCCATCGGCCAGGCCGGTCTGCTACCGCAGATCAGTGCTTCGGCCTACGACAACAAGGTCAATGGCACCCAGCGCCAGAGCGGCATCGAAAGGGATCTCGACTACGACTCCAAGGGCGCCAACGTGCGCTTGCGCCAGCCACTGTTCAACAAACAGAAAATGGCCGAGTACCGCCAGGGTAAACAGCGTGCCGACTACAGCGTCGCGGTGTTCGATGCCAAGAGTCAGGACGCGGCGGTGCGCCTCGCCGAAAGCTATTTCGACGTGCTGCTGGCCAGTGAAACCATCGTCCTCGCCAAGGCCAAGTTGAGTGCTTTCGATGAGCAACTCGCCTCGGCGAAACGGCGCATGGAGCTGGGGGCCGGCACCGTCACCGACATCGACGAGTCAATCGCTCGCCGCGACCTCGCCGAAGCTGAACTGATCGAAGCGCAGGACAACCTGATCAATGCGCGGCGCAAGCTTGAGGAATACATCGGAGAACCCCCCGAATCGCTGACCACCTTGCGTCCGAGCTTCGATATGCCACCGCTGCTACCGAGCAACCTGCAGGACTGGTTGGTCAAGGCTCAGAGCGATAGCCCGCTGATCCATGCGCGCCGTCATAGCAGCGACCTGGCTGAGGAAGAAGTGAAGCGCGCCAAAGCGGGTCACTGGCCGACTCTGGATTTCGTTGCCGGCTACACCGCAGGCGATAGCCAATCAATCTCCGAGCTGAATCAACGCAACCGCTATGCCTCAATCGGGCTGGAGGTCAATTTCCCGCTGTACAACGGTGGCGGCACCAGCGCGCTGACACGCCAGGCCAGTGCCAATAGTTCCAAGGCCCTGGACGAACTCGACGCCACACGACAGGAAGTCATCTCCGGAACCACCCGCGAGTATGCCGGCGTACAGAGCGGCGCCAAACGCATTCGCGCACTGGAGCGAGCCGTAGAGTCCAACGAACGCTCACTGATGTCGACACGCAAGGGCTTCAAGGAAGGAGGCACCAGCACCAACTCGGACGTGCTCAATGCCGAAGAGCTGCTCTTCGTTGCGCGCCACGACCTGTTCGAGGCGAAGCTGCGGTACTTGATGTCTCGCCTGCGCCTCGCCTCTTCGGTGGGCAGTCTGGGCGATGACGACATCGACCACATCAACAACTACCTCGGCCCGGAACTGTTGGTCACCAACTGAGGTTCACCTACACGCCCCCGCAGGGGCTTGCGGTGTTTTTACGGCGTGTTTGAGCACGCTTATCCCATGCTCACTCGTTCAAGTCCTTGACCAGGTAGCTGTCGGCAATTTGCGCAATACCCGTCAACGCAGTCCGTAGCAGCTCCGGTTCGGTGCGATAGCGCAACGGCTCGTAGCCATAGGTGTTGGCACCGTTGAAGGCGGTGATGGGCTCGTTGCGTTGCCAGATCAGTTCATCGCCGCGCTTCATGACACCGCTCACTGCAATCGTCGGGTACACCACGCTGCTGAAGCCTTGAGTCAGGGCGAAACCCCAGCTGAGGACGGTCAACTGAATGTCCGCATCGGCCTGTTCGTTTTCACTCACGATCTTGAAACGGCCAGTAGCGGCCAGTTGTTCCTCGAAGCTCTTTTTGACCAACCTGGCCAGATCGATATCAGCCGTCTCCATGTTGTAGAGAATCGCATCGACCGTCGACATTGAAGCCAGGTCGCCGGCCTTCAGGCCTGCGGCAAATCCGGCCCCACCCAGCGCGGCCTTGCCCAGGCTCGATGCGCCCGCCGCCATACCGACACCGGCGCCAACACCGGCGCCCAATGCCGCGCCCCATGCTTGTTCACGGCCCATGTAACTCATTTCCCGGGGTTTCCACGAAACCGGGAGAACCTTCACGGTGTGTATCTGCGCACGGTACTCGGGCTTGAACTTCTGGTTGGCACATCCGGCGAGGAAAAGAACGGCAAACAACAGGACAGCAATCTTTTTCATGAACGACTCACGACACCAAGGGAATGTACAGACGTTGTCGTCCCTGCCGGGGGAATCTGAAGAGCGAAAACAGACGCGGCCACTCGCAGCCCTAAAGGTTTGGACCGTCGAGCCGATTCAGATGGCCTGGATACCGGGCGCACCAAGGAGCTGTTTGCTGTGAGTATTGTATTTCGACTGACGGGCGCTATTTTCACTGTGACCCTGGCAAGCTGTGCCCTGCAAGGCAACGGGATGGCCGATTACTATAAGCGCCTGGCTGCCGAGCGCCAGGTACAAAATCAAGCCATGGCGACCCGGGTACAAACACAGTCGCTGCCGCTTGATAGCACTTTCAAACTCGGCCGAACCGCCGTGGTGATGGTTGACGTACCCGCCGCCGGGATTGAGCCAGCGAACCAGGTCCGACTTTTCGCTGGCTGCGATGCGTCGACAGTGGCCATGGATTATCGAAGTGGAAAGGACAGGAGCAGTCCTTACGTCCTGCCAGCAGACCCGGCGCGAAAGATCGCCGAGCAAATGTGCCAGGCGGTCCCGGACAGTAGCTGGAAGCAACTTCCCGGTGACGGCGAAGACCTGTTGTTACTGGACCCGGGCACACTGCGCATAGAAAAGTCCCGGCGCTCGATATGGGCAGGCATCGACTTTGGCCGCACCCGCCTGGATGAAAGCGAAGGGAAACCGTACGGCCGTCAGTTCGAACTCGTTGAAATCGACTGTGCTACGCGCCTGACCAGCACTCGCTTGGCTTATCGTTTAGGCGACGCGACTTTGCTACCGCCGCCCGCTCAGCCGCTCGACTGTGCATTGAACACTGAGCAACGGGCCCGGTTGAGTGGCATCGCGTGCGCCGAACCCGCCAACCTGGCGCAACTCGCCACGCCAGTCACCCGGAAAAAGTTGCCGCCGAACATGCTGACACCCGAACTACCGGCAACACTGCTGGCACACGTCAGTGCATTACCTCAGGGACAACCGACTCACACGCTCAGTCATTTGCAATTCAGCTACAGCGCCTCCTCCCCACTGGTGCCGCGCGCCGTGGTCAACGACCGCCCAATGGACGTGTATCTGCAACCGGGCCCGGCCCGTGGTCTGTGGCGCGAGCAGGCGACGGGCGCCTTGGGCAGCGAACGTGTGAGCCTGCGCTGGCGTGGGCTGATCGAACTTGGCGCAACGAGCCACACGGGACCAGCCGGCAAAAACGATCAGCGAAGCGTCCTCACGAACATCGACCTGGTGGGCGATTGGCAAAACCTCAAACCCGGGAGCTCGATCGCCTACAGCAAAAGCTTTATCGAAAGCAGTGGCAAACCTTTCGTGCAAAAAATCGAGTGTTCGGTAGGTGAGTCCTTTCCGGCTTCACAGACAGTTGCTTCACTGCAAGGGAACGCACGCGCTGTGACTTGCGCCACCAACAACGCACTGAAGATGAGCAACGCGTACTTGTATCTGGAGGCCTATGACCTGTTTGTGGAAACCGCCGATACGTCCACGCTCTTGATCCAGTCCAATACGCTTACAGCGGCAGAATAACGCGCAATCGCGCGCGTTATTTTCGCGATCCGACGGTGTCAACTTTCCATCGCCGCTCGTGACGCTTGTCTCTGCCTTTACCCGAGCCGTCGCTAATCGTAGAACGACTCAACCAGCGTCCGACTGCCGACAAAAAAGCTATCTGCAACCAATCGCAGCGGCTGGAGATCCAGGTCACTGGCCTTGTCGCCGATCAGCTGCTGAAAATGTCGATACACCGCCGCGTACTCGCCCTCCTCCGATACGGCCTGGCGCACGCCGTCGATACTCAGCAGTGCGCCGCCGTTGTCCAGCCGCAGGATGCCTTCGGCGCAGCGAACCTCGATGCTCCAGAGTTCGTCATGACCGTGGTCGAAATCGAATTCTGCGCGGACATCAAGGTGGCGAGCGTCAGACATTTTGATGGACGCGGCGATAGGCGACTGGCAGTTGCCGGGGACGCGCAGTTCGGCAGACTCGACAAACAGCGGCAGCGCCAGCAGATGAGTTGCAATCGACAAAGCATTGATGCCGGGATCGAAGACGCCAAGGCCTCCGGGTTGCCAGATCCATGCCTGGCCGGGGTGCCACTTGCGCACGTCCTCCTTCCAGTCGATCTGTACGCTTTGCAGGGTGCGGGAGGCCAGCCAGTCACGGGCGGCTTCGATACCTGGCGCGTAGCGTGAATGCCAGGCGAACAGGCCGCTGACGCCTTGCTCGCCGACCTGATTCACTAACGCCATCGCTTCGCCCAACGTGGCGCACGGCGGCTTTTCGACCAGCACGTGTTTACCTGCGGCCAGCGCTTGTTGCACCAGCGCGAATCGTCCTTGCGGCGGCGTGCAAAACGCAATCGCATCCACAGGCGGGCCGTTTTCGAGCAGTTCACCCAGGGACTGAAAGTTCTCTACCCCTGCACAGGGCTGCCCTTGCGTGGCGACAGCGACCAACTGGAAGGCGGGGTTGGCGTAGATAGCGGGGACGTGTTGATCCTGGGCAATCTTGCCGTAGCCCACCAGACCGAGACGGATCGGTTGCATCAATGACTCCTGGTTTTGTTCTTGTCGTGAGAAGCGAATCAACAAGACTACGTTTGTCTGCCGGGGAAGTCATTGAGGATGTGCCGGGGATTCGTGTTCAGTCCCTTCGCGCACAAACCGTCTGACCTCAGCCTGTATGGCATACGCCGGCGCCTCCACGGTATTGAAATCCTGTGTATAGCGCTGGGCAAATCCTTCTATCCCCCATTCCTGAAACTGTTGCACATGCTTGAGTTCGTGAGCCCAGAGCGCAACGTTCTGTTCTGCGGTTTGAGCATCCCGAAAAAGGATGATGTCGATCAGCGTCACGGCGCCGACATCGGGGTTTTGCAGCATGGCAGTGGCGGCGCTGAACTGGCCGTTGTCGCTGACTTTGTAGTGCGCGGCATCGAGGACGCCGGGGTCGTACCAACGCAGCAGTTGCTCGCGGATGTGCGGTGGAATGGGTTGAAGGCCGGCGCTGGCTGCTTCGGCCCGGGCTTGAGTCAGCCACAGCGCCAGGGCAGGTGCCGCGATCTGATAGATGCCATCGGGCACGGGGCCGAGCACCTGTCCGAGGTCTGGCAGGCAGATGCAGCTGTCCAGGCACACTTGTTTCTCGCCAGCCGGGCAGGCGCTGTTCTGGGCCGGCACCTCAAGCGTCAGGCAAAGAACCAACAGCGCCACCAGGCGCGTGGTGATGGGCGGCATTCGAACCTCCAGGAACGGAAGCGGCGCGAACAGTGGATCACAATTGATCGACGACACCCATCGCTTTTAGCGTATCCCTGTCGGTCGCTTCGCGATGACCGCTGTGGGTCCCGCAGGCCCCACCCATTTTTGCGAGCGCCTAAACAGCAGTTTTGATATGCATATGTATCCAGACTGCCATCGCCGCCACGGCCATCAAAACCAGAATGCCTTCGCGCTTGAGCATGTGCCAGGGCAACCGCTCGACCTTCAGCTTGATTGCTCGCCATGCCCGAGTACCGATCGAGACCTTACCGCCACTCAGCGCTGAATTCGTGAAATAAATCGTGCCGAGGAACACCACCACCGGGCTGACCCATCGCAGCCACGGCACATTAGCGGAGCATGCGCACGCTACGGCTGCGGGCACTGCACTGGGGAGTATGTGGCGCAGCACCAAGAGCCCCGCGCCTTGCCGGTACCAACGGCGCGGGAGTAACCATCGGCTAAGCAGCACATCAAGATGCCCCGCCGCCACCGCCACCATGGCCCAAACCTGGTAGACCTTCGCGCCGAACCACATCAATACGGGCATCATCAGCGGCAATACCACCACGGCGCCCAGCCCATTCCTTTTCATCGGCACAGCCAGCAACGAAGAAACAACCAAAGCAGCCAGCGCCAGCCACAGAAAAAGGTAGACCCCTCGATAACTTTCGGCCGGCAACCAGTCCCGCCAGTTGTCGAGTGGTTGCAGCCCAAGACGTTGGGGCACCTCGGGGTATTGGTATTCGATGGATTGAGCGAGCTGTGTAAAGCGTTGCCAGTCGAGGCCGGTAAAGTAGTCGGCCATGCCACGACGGCGGCGGTCACTCATTGGTTTGAGCAGCAAGGCCGTTGCCTGCCCATGGATTTTATCGGCGTCGAACCTGGCCAGATCGCCGCGTACGGTCTCCTCCATGGCTTGCACCTCGCACCGCCGGATCAGCCTGTCCCAACGCCAATGCTCGCAAGGAAGAGTGTCCTGGGTTTCGTCCCACCCCATGGCCTTGCACACGCCCTCGAAGAAGGCTGGCGTCCATTGCGGGGCGGATTCGAGCCAATCCAGTACGCGCTGCTCGAACTGCTGGCGGCGCTCGAAGGGTAATAGCCAGTCGCTGGCCATCCAGACGCGCAGCGCGTCCACTACCTGACGGTCTTTACCCTCGGCCAACCACTGCTGCATCTGCTCAAGGGAAGGTTCCGGAGGGCTGATGGCGGCAGGGATATCGACGTGTTCCAGGGGCATGACCAGCGGGGAGACTTCCGCTGGCTGGGAATATTCCGGGGCTGGCGCGCTGACGACTATCGGGGCATCAACGACGTCCTCATCCGCCTGCGCGCGCCAGCGAGCCTCGGCCAGCGAGGCTTCATAGGCTTCACGCAGGCGCTGGAACTCATCGGGGTTTTCGTCCGGGCGGTGGGTTTTGAGCAGCCGCGCATAAGCGCGCTTGATGCTGCGTTCATCCGCGTCCGGGGTAAGGCTGAGCAATTGCCAGTGGTTCATGGTGGCTTAACCCTCGCGCTCGAAATGAGCAAGGCGCTGCGTAATGTCGCTGCGGGCTTCGCGTATCTGGCGTTCGTCCTGAGTGTCGAGCATTTGCTGGAAGTGGTTCGCCAGCCCGGCAATATACTGCCGGCCATCGCCGAGGCTTTCCTGATACAAGCGGTCCAGTCGAGCCAGCAACAGGGTGTTGATCTGTTGATCGCGGGGGTGCACTTTCAGTGCTTCGAGGGCGGCCAGCCGCTGGGCGATTTCTTCTGGCGCCAGTACACCCGGGTTGTTCTCGATGACCAGCCGGCGGGTTTCGCCATTGATCGGCAGGTGCACCTGGGCTTCGAGCAATCCGTTGTTGTCGTAGGTAAAGCGCACATCCAGGGTGACTTCGCCGGCCTTGCGTGGCGGCACGGAGATTTCCAGTTCACCCAGGAAAATATTGTGACTCACCAAGCGGTTTTCACCCTGATAAATCCCCAGATGAACCACCTTCTGGTTGTCACTGAGGGTGGACACCGTACGGCAACGGCTCACCGGCACCACGGTGTTGCGTTCGATGATCGGCAAGTAGTGGCCGCTTTGGAAACCGGCACCTACCTGCACCGACGTCTCGATTCCCAAGGTGTAAGGACACACATCGGTGAGCACCACTTCTTCAAGCGAGGCGTGGCGCGCCAGTAGCGCCGCCTGAATGGCTGCCCCCTGCGCGACCACTTCGTCCGGGTTGAGCTGCATCGCCGGGATTCGCCCGAACAGGGCTGCGACCAGCTTGCGCACCAGCGGCATGCGCGTTGTGCCGCCCACCAGCAATATTTCGTTCAGGTCCGCGACCTTGATCCGGGCGTCACGGAGCGCGCGTTCGATCGGAGCGCGCAAGCGGTCCAGCAAGGGACGGAAGATGTCCGCAAGGTCGGCCTGGGTCAGTTCAATGCTCCACTCCCCCGTTTGCTCGCGAAGGGTAAAGCGTGCGATTTGCGCCTGTCCCAGGGCATGGCGAACCCGCTGCGCTTCACGCCGCAACCGCTGTGCGATGGCCGGGAGGGTCGTGTCTGGCAGGTCAGCGGCGCCAATTTTAGCGATGAAGTGCTCCACGAGCAGGTCATCGAAATCTTCGCCGCCAAGGAAGTTGTCCCCCGCGCTGGCGCGAACTTCCATGACGCCTTCGAACAGCTCCATTACGGACACGTCAAAGGTGCCACCGCCGAGGTCGAACACCAGAAAGGTCGCCTCGTTTCGCTGTTGAAGGCCATAGGCCAAGGCTGCGGCGGTGGGTTCGTTGATCAGCTTTTCAACCTTCAACCCAGCCAGTTCGCCAGCGATACGCGTAGCCTTGCGCTGGGCATCGCTGAAATACGCCGGCACGCTGATTACCGCTTCGTGAACGGGCTCGCCCAAGGCCCGCTCGGCGTCGGCCTTGAGACTGCGCAGCAGCATCGCCGAGAGTTCTTCCGCGCGGTAGGCGCGCCCACCGAGCAGCGTTTCACGGGCGCTGCCCATATAGCGTTTGAACAGCGACGTCGTGAGATGCGGGTGGGTGTGCAACCGCTCGCGGGCGATATCCCCGACGACCAGTTGACCCTGGTCGTCGAGGCCGACGACGCTAGGCGTGAGAAGGCTGCCCAAGGCATTGGGGAGTATCCGGGCATGTTCACCCTCCCAGGCCGCCACGAGGCTGTTGGTGGTGCCCAGGTCGATACCAATGATCACAGTCACTTTTCCTTAAATGACGCGGCCGGGCAGCAGAGCGCATGGGTCGCAAGGTCAGTCATTACAGTCGTACCGGCGGTACGCAAGTCTATGGCTGGGGATATCGGCAGCGCTGGCGGTAGCTTTAACAGGCTCGAAGACGCAGTGAAGCCCTGCCTCACGCCCCTGGGCTTCGTGCGCAAACCTCTGTCATCATTGAAGAACTGACAAGCCGGGTAAAAAACATGAATCGTCAAAAAAAAATAAAGCAGTTACTAAGGGCGCACGCCAAAAAGGCCAGCGCCAAATTGGCACCGCAAAACAAGTCTAAATACATCAGTAAGGCTGACCGGTTGAAACTGGCTGCTGAATCCAGCCAAGAGTCAGAGATCTCCCCTGAGAGCTGATCTGCAGAGCTTGAACCGCCGACGCTATGGCAATGCTTTGCCGCTCCCGGCTAGCGTGTGCCACCGACTCACCTCAGCGACCCGCCAACGCCCCTGAAGGACAAGGCACTCAGCGAATGGCCCGGCTTTTGCTCTGCTACTCGGTGACCAACCAGGGAGTGTCAAAATGATCGGAAGCAACTTACCTCCGCTGCCTTACGTAGAGGGTCTCAGAAAGTCTTTGGAAAGTGGCAAGGTGACCGCCGGCAGGATCGAGGTCGCCAATGCGACACCGGAACTCCAGGCAAAGCTTGATGCTGGTTTTCGCGAGTCACAACGCGATCTGGAACAGCTGATAGCCCGCTATAAAACTGATCCGGGTCGGGCGACGCTCGACACGAAAAGCAACCCTGTCGAACGGCCCGATGTTCAGTCCCTCAGCAAAAGCGACGCTTCGCCTGTGCCGCAAGACCTCCTGCCTCTGATCGAGACCGGACGCCTTGAAGAGCAGGCCATCAACCCTACCCATGGCGACTTGTCGATCACCAGCACTGCGGTTTATCAGGAGTGGCTACTGACGCGTGTGGGTGTTGATGTAACTGTGTAGGCCGTCAGTGTGAGGGGCCGTTGAGTAACCTTGTGAATGCATAATTGGCACTGCACGTAAGTGTTTGCCACTCAGCTTGCCCCTCCGAAACCAATGCCTCACCTGATTTAAATCATGCGAAACAAACCTAGCGATTACCCATCGGACATGTATGGATAGGTCGGTGAGAAACGGCCGATCGTGACAGGCAGAAATCGGCCAAAAGCGGTCATCGCGTGTCTACAAAAGCAGGAGCTGTTTACAGCGATTCCGGATTACTTAGTGTGATGCGACTTCGCAAAACGCTTCATTGGCAAGGTCCGAACGGTCGACACAGCTCTAAACCAAGACTTGCATGATGCCAGCAGCATCAAATAGCCATTACATAAGAGCGTGATTTGCCTGATACTGCGCGCCGCAACTTGGCCTTAATCAGAGACCCTCTCTCATGGACGATTTTTTGCAAACCGTGGCTCTGCTGCGCGCGAGGTATCAGCGCCGGGCAGACTTCAACCTCTTCTCCGTACTCCGCAGCGCGAGTGACGAGGTTCGGCTTCACTCGCGCTTCCTCGCCTTCTTGCTCGACCCAAAGGCAACCCACAATCAGGGAACAGCGCTACTGAATCTCCTGTTGAAGCGACTGGGCATCCAGAGCTTCGATTCAGAGAATGCGATTGTCGAGGTCGAGTACCAGAACATCGACATCTTGGTCCGCAACCAATCCAAGCAGGCAGTGATCATCGAGAACAAGATCTACGCCGGCGATCAGGACGAGCAGCTCTGGCGCTACCACCAGCGAATGCAGGCGGAAGGCTACGGTGAGATTTGGACCACGTATCTCACTCTGGATGGTTCCGAGCCCAGTGAACAGAGTCGCAAGTCTCTGCCTGTAGTTCTTCTCAGCTACGAAGCTGAGATCATCGCTTGGTTGAAGGACTGTATCCCACTGGTTGCCCGCGAGCCCGGCGTACGAGAAAGCGTTTTCCAGTACATCGAACTACTCCAAAAGCTGACATCCAGTGACCAGGGTGAGATCTACATGAGCAAGCTAAAAGAACAGATCCTGCTGGGTGAGAATCTCTTCGTGATCGCCGACATCAACCATGCATTCAAGTCCGTACTGGCCGATCTACAGTTCGATATTTGGGAGCGCATGACGGCTTGCCAAGCGAGCCAATATCCACAACTCGGCAAGCCCGCAATTTCGGCCACGAAGGAGGCGGTTTCCGCCTATTACAAGAAGGCCAAAAACAGCAAATACATTGGCCTCACTTTCCCCTTCACGTTTATGAATGGTGGCGTGTACATCGAACTCAACCACCGTCTCTACGTTGGCTACTACTGTGACGGTGAGCAGTTCCCGGAAGACCGGGAGCGCCTTTTGGCGCTGAGTCGAGAGATCGCACCCAACACTCGCAATTCGGGCAACCTGTTTTGGAAGTTCTCTAATTTCAATGTGAATCTACATGCCCCTTCCAATGAGGACCTGGCCCTCCTCCGAGATTCGGAGACCAGGGAGTCGATTGCCGTCAGCCTGATCGATGACGCTCACGAACTGTGGCAGCGCGCTCACCAGCAGTTCGCCTGACCGCATTTGGCCGATTTCTGCCACTGATCAGAGGCCCCTATGGTTCGTTAGAAACCCTTCATGACAGGCAGCTAACGGCCATAAGCAGTCATTCATCAAAGCAAGCGCTTCGCTACATGTCATCATGGCTGACAGCAGGTCGATAATCGACTTGTACTCCCATCTTTAATTCGTCTGAGCTAGCGACGCTCGAGGCCACTCCGAAGGTCTTCTCCCATGCTTCACCGTATCGATGCCACTTACCACCAAGCGTCGTTCTCCCGCAGTAGTTGCGCATGGCTGACTATCGATGACGTCGCTATTGAGCAATGGCTATCCGGTCATCTCAATGATCCAGATGTCGCCAAACTTGGTCTTTCGCTGATGTGGTTGTTGGATGAGGACGAAGATGCGCTTGCGAAACGGCGCTTCATTCCCGGACAGGAGGGCACTTCCACAATCGTCCCGCTATTGGTATGCAGTGATGACATGGATTTTGACTGTACCGTGATGGTAGCGGAGCAAGTTGTCGAAGGCGCCACGGTGCGCTGGGCTCGTTTTGGTTGGAGCGTTTCGGGAAAGCTCGAAGTGGGTGTTTCGACCCGGTGGGACGCCAATAGCCAGCCGGTGAGCTTTGACTTAGTGAACTTCAACGCTGCATTGGAAAAGTTTGATGCGTTGGTGAAGACCAGCTCATAAACAGCGTTACACGCTCCGCGTACCTATAGCCAGAATGGGACAGGTTGAAAGCTCTCGCGACCGGCAGCTTTGGGTCGGTTTCAGTCGGTCACGACAGGCAACAATCGGCCAAAAGTGGACATTGTCCTCCGGCTTGAAAAAGAGGTCGGCTCTACCCTGAGATTGTCGGGTTTGGAGGTCTCCGTGGACCTTCCACTTCGCCCCCCTGACAACATATGCTTGACTAAAATCCCAGGTGCATTACCCCACAACCTCGTCTCGATTGTCTGCGCGTTGAAATATTTTTTCGGGATAAATGAGACTCTCCGCCTGAACCTCACCGGGCAACATTCCCGAACGGATTCAGAACCAAAACTACTTCTCACGAGCGGACTGAATCAAAACGCCTCTCTCTGCACTGATCGGCCGTCGACCCTGCTCACGGAACAGGGTCGGGCGAATCGACGGCCAATCAGGCCTTGATGTCTCTGGATAGCATCGATTTTGGAATCAGCAGGATCAACACACAGCTGACGAGCAGGCAAGCACCCAGGACATAGGTGCCGTTGTTCATGTCGCCGGTCAGTGTCTCGGCCATGGCTGTAATCATGGAACCGGTGAACCCGGAGAGGTTGCCGATTGCGTTGATCATGCCGATACCCGCTGCTGCAGCCACACCCGATAAAACCGTGCCGGGCAATGTCCAGAAAATTGGCATCAGGCTCAGCAACCCTGACGCGGAGATGCTGAGGAAGAAAATCGACACCGGCAGGTTATGGGCGAAGAAGGCGCTGCCAATCAGGCCCATCCCGCCAATGAATGCCGGGATGGCCGCGTGCAATCGGCGCTCACCGGTTTTATTGGAGTGCCAGGCGTTGAGGGTCATGGCGACGATGGCGGTAGCGTAGGGAATCGCGGTCAGCAAACCGATGTGCAGGGTGTTGGAAATACCGGTGGACTTGATGATCGTCGGCATCCAGAACGCCAGTCCGTAAAAACCCGTATTGAACGTCAGCAGAATCAACACCAGTAACCACACGCGACCGTTGAAGATCACATCCCGAAGGCTGGAAGCCTTCGCCGTGTTGTCTCGGTCGAGGTTGTTTTTGAGCATGTTCTTTTCTGCCGTGCTCAGCCACTTGGCATTGTCGATTTTATCGACCAGCAACGTCACCACGACAACGGCCATGATCAACGACGGGATGCCTTCGATGATCAGCATCCACTGCCAGCCGGCCATACCATGGACACCCTGCATCGCGCCCATCAACCACCCGGAAAGAATCCCGCCCAATGTCAGGCTGATCGGCATGGCCATCAAAAAGCCCGCCATTACACGGCTTTGGCGATGCGTCGGAAACCAGTAGTTGAGGTAAAGAATCACCCCTGGGAAGAAACCGGCTTCGCAGATTCCCAGCAGGAAGCGCAGCACGTAGAACATGGTTTCCGATTCAATGTGAAAGAACTTAGCCAGCGGCACGGTAAAGGCTACCGCCATGGAGACAATGCTCCAGCTGATCATGATGCGGGCGATCCAGAGGCGTGCGCCGAAGCGATGGAGGAACAGATTGCTAGGGACTTCGAAGAGGAAATAGCCCCAGAAGAAAATGCTCGCACCCAGGGCGTAGACCGTGTTGCTGAATTGCAGATCGTTGAGCATGTCCAGCTTGGCAAAACCGATATTCACCCGATCCAGGTACGCCGCCATGTAGCAGAACAGCAGGATCGGCAGGATGCGCAGGATGACTTTGCGGTAGGTACGATCCTCGGAGGTAAGCTCCGCCGAGCCCTCTCCTTCGAGAGGACGCTGAGATACTGATTCCATGTGTTGACCTCAAGGCATGTCGTCATGCCGATTGTTTTTGTTTTTGGCTTGCGACCTTGAGTTCCTTGGGCTGACCTAGGCCAATCCACAGGAAAAAAGACGCTGCAAGTTAGTCTGTTACCGGTAACATTTTTAATTTAGCAACTAAATTCGACGCAAAGCAAGCGCGCCCGGTTAAAAAAATTCAGGTGCTTTCGCGCGCCAGGATTTTGAATTCGACGACATCGGACGCCTTCGGACGAGGCAGTCCAAGACGCTGGGCAGCGGCACTGGCAACCAGCAACTCACCTGCGCGGCGGCCAATTCCATAGGGGTCGACCGAGACCGTGGTGATCGTCGGCGTGCAGTACCGTGAGACTTCGAAATCGCCAAAACCGGCTATCGCAATGTCCCCGGGCACTCGTCGCCCTTGCCGATGGCATTCCATGATCGCGCCGAACGCTGACAGGTCACTGACGCACATGACCGCGTCTGTGTCCGGCCACTTCTCCAGCAGTCGCTTCACGGACTCTCCACCATGGCTCATGGTGATAGGCGACTCGCCATATTCCATCACCCGAGGCTCACCTGCCCCCAACGCCGCGACAGCCTGAAGGTAGCCTTGCTGACGTTGCTGCCCCCGATGGTCGAGAACGGATGCCCCCCCGATGTAGCCGATTCGTCGATAACCTTGCTGATGCAGATGTTCATACATTGCGGCAGCGGCGGCCAAGTTACTGAATCCAACCGATTGCTCGAGTGGATCGGCTGGAATGTCCCAGGTCTCGACAACAGGCACTTGCGCCTGGCGTAACAGCTTTCGGGTTTCATCCAGATGCGCGCTGCCCGTCAGCATCACCCCGACGGGTCGATGGCGCAGCAGCGTGCGTACCAGCAGGGCCTCCTGCTCCAAGTGGTAATCCGTGTCACCCAACAGCAGACAGAGCCCATGTTCGCTAACGGCATCATTCAGGCCGCGGACGGTGTCGGCAAAGTTCGAACTCGCCAAAGACGGCACCAGCGCAACGATAAACTCCGAACGTCCGGTGGCCAGGGTTCCTGCAGAGGCATCAGGCAGATAGCCGAGCGTTTCAATCGCCTCGTGTACTAGCTTCTGCGTGCGCTCTGAGACGTCGCGACCGGCCAGGACCCGGGAAACCGTCATCTTCGAAACACCGGCCAGTTTGGCGACGTCGGCCATTCGCGGCGGCGTGGTGGTTTTGCCTGAATCCTCGTAACTCATGAACGTCCTGTTTTCCTGAAAATGACCGGGCGGACCCTGGAAATCAATGCCGCCAACACAGATGGTCGCTGATTATACATGGCCGTTGGCAGGCCGACCTCTGCTCCTTGCAAAGGTGTCCAGCGTCCATTCGAACGTCGAGATTGGGTCTTTACAAATGAAATGTTACCGGTAACATAAAGCCATTCGAACGCCGACGGCGGTGATGATTCGCCTGTTTGTCGCCTCCTGCGGTGGTTCACTTTCCGCTGATATGCCTCTAACAAGAGATAAAAACCATGCCCGAAAACACTCCTCTGCCTCTGCGAAGTCAACAATGGTTTGACGATCCCAGTCATGCTGACATGACCGCGCTCTACGTCGAACGGTTCATGAATTACGGTATGACGCGCGAGGAGTTGCAATCGGGCCGTCCCATCATCGGCATCGCTCAAACCGGTAGCGATCTCGCGCCGTGCAACCGTCATCACCTCGAACTCGCGCAACGCACCAAAGCAGGTATTCGCGATGCCGGCGGCATTCCGATGGAGTTCCCGGTGCACCCGATGGCCGAACAAACCCGGCGTCCGACTGCCGCACTGGATCGCAACCTGGCGTACCTGGGCCTGGTCGAGATTCTTCATGGGTACCCGCTGGATGGCGTGGTGCTGACCACTGGCTGCGACAAGACCACCCCTGCCTGTCTCATGGCGGCCGCGACGGTTGATATCCCGGCGATCGTCTTGTCGGGCGGTCCAATGCTTGATGGGCACCACAAAGGCAAATTGATCGGCTCCGGCACGGTGCTCTGGCATGCGCGCAACCTGCTCTCCAGTGGAGAGATCGATTATGAAGGCTTCATGGAGATGACCACGGCGGCCTCTCCTTCGATCGGTCACTGCAACACGATGGGCACCGCGTTGTCGATGAACGCGCTGGCCGAAGCGCTGGGTATGTCGCTGCCCGGCTGTGCGAGCATTCCGGCCGCCTATCGTGAACGCGGCCAGATGGCGTATGCGACTGGCAAGCGCATCGTCGACATGGTCCGTCAGGATATTCGTCCTACCCAAATCATGACCCGCGAAGCCTTTGAAAATGCCATTGCCGTGGCTTCGGCCTTGGGGGCGTCGACCAATTGCCCGCCGCACCTCATCGCTATCGCGCGGCACACCGGCATCGATCTCAGCCTGGAAGACTGGCAACGGATTGGCGAAGACGTGCCCCTGCTGGTCAATTGCATGCCCGCCGGGAAATACCTTGGCGAGGGTTTCCACCGCGCGGGCGGCGTCCCGGCAGTCATGCACGAACTGCAGAAAGCCGGGCGACTGCATGAAGGCTGCGACACGGTCTCAGGCAAGACCGTTGGCGAGATCGTCAGCCATACGGCCGCCAGCGATACCGATGTGATCCACGCGTACGAAAATCCCTTGATTCAACGGGCCGGGTTCATCGTGCTGAGCGGTAATTTCTTCGACAGCGCCATCATGAAGATGTCGGTGGTGGGCGAAGCATTCCGCAAAACCTACCTGTCCGAGCCGGGCGCGGAAAACAGTTTCGAAGCCAGAGCCATTGTTTTCGATGGCCCCGAGGACTATCAGGCGCGCATCAACGACCCGGCTCTGGACATCGACGAGCGTTGCATTCTGGTGATTCGGGGCTGCGGCACCGTGGGTTATCCGGGCAGCGCCGAAGTGGTCAACATGGCCCCACCCGCAGCACTGATCAAACGAGGCATTGACTCCCTGCCCTGCCTGGGTGATGGACGCCAGAGCGGGACCTCGGCCAGCCCGTCGATACTCAACATGTCCCCTGAAGCCGCGGTGGGGGGCGGCATCGGTTTGCTGGAAACCAATGATCGTCTTCGCGTCGACCTCAACGCTCGCCGCGTCGATCTCCTCGTGGATGAGAGCGAAATGGCACGCCGCCAGGCGGCGTTCAAACCGTCCTTTCCAGCCTCGCAAACGCCATGGCAGGAACTCTACCGACAGCAGGTTGGCCAACTCTCGACCGGTGGTTGCCTGGAGCCCGCGACCTTGCACCTGCGGGTCATCGCACGCAGCGGCGACCCACGTCATTCCCACTGATTCGCCACTTTCGCCGAGGTTTTTTTCATGCCCCAAAAAAACGTTACCATCACATTGTCGGAGTTGAACACTCCAGCCCAGGACCTCGCGCAAGGCACCTGGATCGGTCGCGTGTGGATTCCTGGCGCCACGGCAGGGCCTGCCATCGTCCTGCTTAAAGACCGCGAGGTCTATGACATCAGCGTTCGGGTGGCGACCGTTTCGGCCCTGCTTGAACTCGATGACCCCGTTGCTTACCTGCGCAGCCTGCCATTGGAGCAGGCGCTAATCAGCGTTGACGCGTTACTGTGCAACAGCGATGTCTCGATGCGCGACGAAACACAGCCATGGCTGCTGGCGCCGATTGACCTGCAAGCGGTAAAAGCCGCCGGGGTGACCTTCGCAACCAGCATGCTTGAGCGGGTGGTCGAAGAGCAGGCCAAGGGCGACCCGGCCAAGGCCGATAGCATTCGCGCAACGCTGGTAGCGAGCATCGGTACTGACCTCGGGGACATCGTGCCGGGCTCTTCCCAGGCCGCCGCGCTCAAGGAAGTGCTGATCAGCCAGGGCATGTGGTCGCAGTACCTCGAAGTAGGCATCGGCCCGGACGCCGAGATATTCACCAAAGCTCAGCCGTTGTCAGCGGTGGGTTACGGATCGGACATTGGAATCCATCCGAAGTCCAGCTGGAACAATCCAGAGCCCGAAGTGGTATTGGCCGTTTCCAGTCGTGGCAAGGTACAGGGCGCTACGCTGGGCAATGACGTCAACCTGCGCGACTTCGAAGGGCGCAGTGCGTTGTTGCTTTCCAAAGCCAAAGACAACAATGCGTCGACCGCGCTTGGGCCATTTATCCGACTGTTCGACGAAACCTTCAGCATCGAGGACGTGCGCTCGGCAGAAGTCGCACTGCGTGTCGTAGGCGACGATGGTTTCATCATGGATGGCAGCAGCTCCATGAACCAGATCAGTCGTGACCCGCTGGATCTGGTCGCCCAGACACTCAACGAGAACCATCAGTACCCGGACGGCTTTGTGCTGTTCCTCGGCACGCTGTTTGCCCCCAAGCAAGACCGCGATCTACCCGGCGGAGGCTTCACCCATAAAGAGGGTGATCTGGTCGCCATCAGCAGCGCCAGGTTCGGCACGCTGGTCAACCGCGTGACGACAAGCGATCGCGCGCCGGCCTGGCAGATGGGTTATCGCGCCCTGCTCGATAACTTGCACGGTCGCGGGTTGGTTTCTGCCGCGATCAAGCCACGCTAGCCAAAACGAGAATGCTTATGAACGCCAGCACCGGACACAACTTTATCAATGGCGCACGCAGCGCCGAAGGTCACTCGCGCCTGCAAAGTTTCGACGCCACCACTGGGCAGGAACTTCCGGGCTACTTTACTGAAGCCACGCGAGAGGAAGTGGATGCTGCCGCCTATGCGGCGGCAGCGGCCTACCCGCTGTACCGCACCCTGCCGCCCCTTCGACGCGCGGCGTTTCTCGACGCCATCGCGGATGAGCTCGACGCCCTGGGTGACGAATTTGTCGCGACGGTCTGCCGCGAAACGGCGCTGCCGGCCGCACGTATTCAGGGTGAACGTGCCCGTACCAGTGGGCAGATGAGACTGTTTGCCAAGGTGCTGCGACGTGGGGATTTCTTTGGGGCACGTATCGATCGTGCCCTGCCTGACCGTCACCCCCTGCCCCGTCCCGATCTGCGCCAATACCACATCGGTATCGGCCCGGTCGCCGTATTCGGCGCCAGCAATTTCCCCCTGGCCTTCTCTACGGCGGGCGGTGATACCGCCGCTGCGCTCGCGGCCGGTTGCCCGGTGGTATTCAAGGCACACCCCGGGCACATGGCTACGGCGGAATGGGTCGCTCTGGCAATCATTCGCGCCGCCGAACAGACCGGAATGCCGCCCGGTGTCTTCAACATGATTTACGGCGGGATGGTCGGTGCCTGGCTGGTGCAACACCCGGCAATCAAGGCTGTTGGCTTCACCGGTTCGCTCAAGGGCGGCCGGGCGCTGTGTGACATGGCAGCGGCAAGACCAGAACCCATCCCGGTGTTCGCCGAGATGTCGAGTGTCAATCCGGTACTGGTGCTGCCAGAGGCCCTCAAGACCCGTGGTGCAAACATTGCGGCCGAGGTCTGCGCCTCTGTGGTTCAAGGGGCAGGACAGTTCTGCACAAAACCTGGAATGGTGATCGGAATACGCTCTCCCGAGTTCGATGCGTTTCTCGATGAGCTGACCTGGCAGATCAACGCTCAGCCTGCACATACCCTGCTCAACGCCGGCGGGCTGTGCAATTACTCCGATGGCCTGATCCGCCTGCATGATCATCCGCAGATCCACCATCGAGCGGGGAATCCTCAAGCAGGTATCCAGGCTAACCCACAGCTGTTCGAAGCGGACGCAGAACTGCTGATCAACCATGACGAACTGCTGCAGCACGAGGTGTTTGGCCCGGTTGTAGTCGTCGTTGCGGTCAATGACCGGCAACAGCTGCAGCACGCGCTGCACGGTTTGCAGGGACAACTGACCGCGACCTTGATTGCCGAACCCGCGGATCTGGAGATATTTGCCGAGTTGATTCCAGTATTGGAACTGAAGGCGGGTCGCCTTTTGCTCAATGGTTACCCGACCGGTGTCGAAGTCTGCGATGCGATGGTTCATGGCGGCCCCTACCCCGCCACCTCGGATGCCCGAGGCTCGTCCGTGGGAACGCTGTCGATCAACCGCTTCCTGCGGCCGATCTGCTTCCAGAACTACCCGGACAGTTTGCTTCCCGACGCGTTGAAAAACGCCAATCCGCTCGGCATTCAACGCCTGGTAGACGGCGCTAGCACAAATGAGCGTTTGCGTTAATGCGCCAATTAGATCTCGTACTACGGCGATGTTAAATCGACCGTCTCTTGCGCTTTTGGACAAGCCGCATCCCTGCTTCGGGCCCTTGGCAAAGGGAGGTGTCGAATGACTACTTCTGGCCAAACCAACCCTTCTCACCCCACAACAATCAACCAATTGCGCCCGGCATCACTATAGCGCCCTGCTGGTATTCACGGGGCGTACAGCCAAACTCGCGACGAAACACCGTGTGCAGATACTGTGCGGATTTGAATCCGCACGCGCGGGCAACTTCCGCAATCGCTGTCTCGGTATTTTCCAACCCGCTCGTCGCCGCCGCCAGTTTGAAATGCAGAATCTCATCATGCACGCTGCAGCCCCTCACAGTGCGAAAGTGCGACTCCAGCGATGAGCGCGAGACGCCGACATAAGCCGCCACTTGCGCGGTCTTGATGCCCTGGCAGGCATATTGGCGGATAAACAGCAGCGCTTGCATGACGTAGGGGTTGCCCAACGGTTGGTGCAAACTCGACACCTGCACGTTGATCGCATCCGGCGGGATCAGGATGTGGGTGCCGGTGGAGGGCATGCCGTGCAGCATCTGGTGGAGCAGTTGCGCGGCGGTGCGGCCCATCGTTTCGGTGCCCTGAATGACTGAACTCAGGGGGACCCGGGTCAGGCTGCGTGTCAGCGGATCGTTGTCGATGCCGATCAACGCCACCTGCTCCGGTACGGCGATTCCGGCGGTCAGGCAGGCCTGCAGCAACTGCCTTGCACGGGCGTCACTGACGGCGATGATACCTATGGGTTTAGGCAGGCTTTGCAGCCAGGCGATCAGTTGTTCGACGGCGCTGTCCCAGAGAGGTGCGCTTGTGCCCATGCCGCGGTAGACCTCGGCATGCAGGCCGTCACGTTGCATCAGCCGTCGAAAGGCTTTTTCCCGCTCCTGCGCCCAACGATTGGCCTGCGCTTCAGGCAGGCTGAAGCAGGCAAAACGCTGCAGCCCCGCCTCAATCAAGTGCGCGTAAGCCAGGGTGATCAATGCGTTATTGTCGGTGGCGACATAAGGGATTCCTTTCGGGTAGGCGCGCTCATCCTGATAAGAACCACCCACCGCCACCACCGGCAACTTGATGTCGGCCAGCGCCTCGCCAATCAGCGGATCGTCGAAGTCGGCAATGATCCCGTCACCCTGCCAGCGCTCGATCCCTTTCAACCGGCAGAGAAAATCCTCTTCCAGGAACAGGTCCCAGGAGGCGCGAGTGCTGCTCAGGTAGTTGCCGATGCCGCTGATGATACCCCGGTCATAGATCTTGCTCCCGTTGAACAACAGTGCGATGCGGTGAACAGGCGGTACTGTTTTCATTATTTTCAGGCTTGTTCCGGGGCCCCTTCTCACGGAGGCGGTTTGCACAGACTAGGCGCGCAGACCACGAATCTCAATACGCAAAATCGCACCCAGTGTTGGTGATTTTCATAATCAGCAGGCATGGGGCCGTTGCTAGTATCGAGACACCGCCAAGAACAACAAGGACATTGCCAATGCCGTACTTCCCCGATGTCGACAAGATTCGCTACGAAGGCCCTTCCAGCGATTCTGCGCTCGCCTTCCGTCACTACGACGCCGACAAAATCATCCTCGGCAAACCCATGCGCGAACACCTGCGCATGGCCGCCTGTTATTGGCACACCTTCGTCTGGCCGGGCTCCGATGTGTTCGGCGCAGGTACTTTCAAGCGCCCGTGGCAACACCCCGGCGACCCGATGGAGCTGGCGATTGGCAAGGCGGAAGCCGCGTTCGAGTTCTTCTCCAAACTGGGTATCGACTATTACTGCTTCCACGACACGGATGTCGCCCCGGAAGGCAATTCGTTGAAGGACTACCGCAACCACTTCGCGCAAATGATTGATCATCTGGAGCGACATCAGGAGGAAAGCGGGATCAAGCTGTTGTGGGGCACCGCCAACTGCTTCAGCAATCCGCGCTTTGCCGCCGGCGCCGCCAGCAACCCGGATCCCGAAGTGTTTGCCTTCGCCGCTGCCCAGGTCTTCAGCGCCATGAACGCGACCCAACGCCTGAAAGGGTCCAACTACGTGTTGTGGGGCGGTCGCGAAGGCTACGAAACCCTGCTCAATACCGACTTGAAAAGTGAACGCGAACAACTGGGCCGCTTCATGCGCATGGTAGTCGAGCACAAGTACAAGATCGGTTTCAAAGGTGACCTGCTGATCGAACCCAAGCCGCAGGAGCCGACAAAGCACCAATACGATTACGACAGCGCCACCGTGTTTGGCTTTCTCCAGCAGTTCGGCCTGGAAAAGGAAATCAAGGTCAACATCGAAGCCAACCACGCGACCCTGGCCGGTCATAGCTTTCATCACGAGATTGCGACAGCCATCTCGCTGGGGATTTTCGGCAGCATCGACGCCAACCGCGGTGACCCGCAGAACGGTTGGGACACCGATCAGTTCCCCAACAGCGTCGAAGAAATGACCCTGGTCACCTATGAAATCCTCAAGGCCGGCGGGTTCAAGAATGGCGGGTTCAACTTCGACTCCAAGGTTCGCCGCCAGAGCCTCGGTGAGATCGATCTATTCCATGGTCACGTCGGCGCAATGGACGTCCTCGCCCTGTCCCTGGAGCGGGCCGCCGCCATGGTGCAGAACGACCAGCTTCAGCGGCTCAAGGATCAACGCTACGCCGGCTGGCAGCAGCCGTTCGGGCAGGCGGTGCTGGCGGGTGAGTTCAACCTCCAGTCATTGGCCGAACATGCCTTCGCCAACGAACTGAATCCGCAGGCCGTCAGCGGCAGGCAGGAAATGCTCGAAAACGTCGTCAACCGGTTCATCTATCGCTGATCGCCACGGCGTCTGCGGGCGCAACAACGCTGTGACATTCGCACGACAAATCTGTGTCTTCTGCGTCTGCCAATTCTCTACAGTTCTACCAGCCCGAGACTCATCGTCAGGCAGTGTCTTTCAAACAAAAACAAAAGGACGCACCACCATGAAAAATGTGAAACGCGCGCTATTGGCCAGCGCCCTGGCGCTGCTGTCGCTACCGGTGATGGCCGATGCTGCCCACCCGAAAATCGGTTTCTCCATTGATGATCTGCGGCTGGAACGTTGGTCGCGTGACCGCGATTACTTCGTCGCGGCGGCGGAGAAAATGGACGCCAAGGTCTTTGTACAGTCGGCCGATGCCAACGAGCAAAAGCAGATTTCGCAAATCGAAAATCTCATTTCCCGTGGCGTCGATGTGATCGTCATCGTGCCGTTCAACGCCACGGTCCTGACCAACGTAGTGGCCGAAGCGAAGAAAGCCGGGATCAAGGTCGTGTCCTATGACCGCCTGATACTCAACGCGGATATCGACGCCTACATTTCCTTCGATAACGAAAAGGTCGGCGAGATGCAGGCCAGCGGCGTGCTGCACGCAGCGCCCAAGGGCAATTACTTCCTGCTCGGAGGTGCGCCTACCGACAACAACGCAAAAGTCCTGCGCGAAGGTCAGATGAAAGTGCTGCAACCGGCCATCGACAAGGGGGATATCAAGATCGTAGGCCAACAATGGGTGAAGGAATGGAACCCGACCGAAGCGCTGAGCATTGTTGAAAACGCCTTGACCCGCAACAACAACAAAATCGACGGCATCGTCGCTTCCAACGACGCCACGGCAGGTGGCGCCATCCAGGCATTGGCCTCTCAGCAACTGGCCGGCAAGGTGCCGATTTCGGGGCAGGACGCAGACCTCGCAGCGGTCAAGCGAGTGATCGCCGGCACGCAAACCATGACCGTGTACAAACCGCTCAAACTCATCGCCTCCGAAGCTGCCAAGCTCTCGGTGCAACTGGCGCGTAACGAGAAACCCGCCTACAGCTCGCAATACGACAACGGCAGCAAAAAAGTCGACACCATCCTGCTCACCCCGACTCCGTTGACCAAGGACAACATCGACTTGCTGGAACAGGACGGGTTTTACACCAAGGCGCAGATTGCCGGGCAGTGATCATCGCCCGGTAATGCCCCCCCTGCAGGAGCCAGCCCGCTCCTGCGGGGACCCGCCTCGTCACTGCCGCTTATGAGTCTCTGCCATGTCCGACTATCTGCTGCAAATGAACGGTATCGTCAAAACCTTCGGCGGTGTCACAGCGCTCAATGGCATCGACATCAAGGTCAAGCCAGGGGAATGCGTAGGGCTTTGCGGCGAGAATGGCGCCGGCAAGTCCACGCTGATGAAGATCCTTTCCGCGGTGTACCCCCATGGCACCTGGGACGGTGAGATCCTCTGGGACGGTCAACCGCTCAAGGCGCAATCGATCAGCGAAACGGAAGCCGCCGGTATCGTCATCATTCACCAGGAACTGACCCTGGTTCCCGACCTGTCGGTGGCCGAGAACATTTTCATGGGCCATGAACTGACGCTGCCCGGTGGGCGGATGAATTACCCGGCGATGATCCACCGCGCCGAAGCCCTGATGCGTGAACTGAAAGTGCCGGACATGAACGTATCGCTGCCGGTTTCGCAGTACGGCGGCGGCTATCAGCAACTGGTGGAAATCGCCAAGGCACTGAACAAGCAGGCACGCCTGCTGATCCTCGACGAGCCTTCATCGGCCCTGACCCGTTCGGAAATCGAGGTGCTGCTGGACATCATCCGCGACCTCAAGACCAAGGGTGTTGCCTGTGTCTACATCTCCCACAAGCTCGATGAAGTGGCCGCGGTGTGCGACACGATTTCGGTGATCCGGGACGGCAAACACATCGCCACGACCGCCATGGCGGACATGGATATTCCGCAGATCATCACCCAGATGGTCGGACGGGAAATGAGCAACCTCTACCCCACCGAGCCACACGACATTGGCGAGGTGATTTTCGAGGCCCGTCACATCACCTGCTACGACGTCGACAGTCCCGGGCGCAAACGGGTCGACGACATTTCGTTCAGTCTCAAACGCGGGGAAATCCTCGGCATCGCCGGGTTGGTCGGTGCAGGCCGCACCGAACTGGTGACCGCGCTGTTCGGCGCCTATCCCGGTTGCCACGAAGGCGAAGTCTGGCTGGACGGCCAACTCATCGATACCCGCACACCGCTCAAGTCAATCCGCGCCGGCGTGTGCCTGGTGCCGGAGGACCGTAAGCGTCAAGGGATCATTCCAGACCTGGGCGTCGGCCAGAACATCACCCTGGCCGTGCTGGACAGTTACTCGAAACTGACCCGCATCGATGCCGAAGCCGAACTGGGCAGCATTGATCGAGAAATTTCGCGCCTGCACCTCAAGACCGCGAGCCCGCTCCTGCCGATCACGAGTCTGTCCGGTGGCAATCAACAAAAAGCCGTATTGGCGAAGATGCTGCTGACCAAACCCCGGGTGTTGATTCTCGACGAGCCCACCCGAGGTGTGGATGTCGGCGCCAAGTACGAGATCTACAAATTGATGGGGGCGCTGGCGGCCGAAGGCGTGTCGATCATCATGGTGTCTTCGGAGCTGGCCGAAGTGCTCGGCGTTTCCGACCGCGTGCTAGTGATCGGCGAAGGCCAGTTGCGTGGCGACTTCATCAACCAGCAACTCACTCAGGAGCAGGTGCTCGCCGCCGCACTCAGCCAGCCTGCTGGCCATAACAATAATGATCGGAAATCCGCGTAAATGAATCAGGTCAAACAACTTTTCACCCGCTACAAAATGCTCGCGCTGGTGTTTGCCGTGGCGTTTATCTGGCTGTTTTTCAGTTGGCAGACCGAGGGTGGATTCCTGACACCGCGCAACCTCTCCAACCTGCTGCGCCAGATGTCCATTACCGGAATTCTCGCTTGCGGCATGGTGCTGGTCATCATCAGCGGCGAGATCGATTTGTCGGTCGGCTCATTGCTGGGCCTGCTCGGTGGTGTCGCGGCTATCCTCGACGTGGTCTACCACGTACCGTTGCTGGCGAACCTGAGCCTTGTGGCCCTGTGCGGGCTGCTGATCGGCCTCGCCAACGGCTACATGGCCGCCTACCTGCGCATTCCGTCATTCATCGTCGGGCTGGGAGGCATGCTGGCTTTCCGCGGCATTTTGCTGGGGATTACCGGCGGCACGACCATCGCCCCGGTATCACCGGAACTCGTCTACATCGGTCAGGGTTATTTGCCCCACACAATCGGAACGGGCCTGGGCGTTCTGCTGTTCGCACTGACGTTGTTCCTGACTTGGAAACAACGACGCAATCGCGCCCTTCATGGCCTTGCGGCACATTCACTGGTGCGTGACGTCGTGCGTGTGCTGTTGATCGGCGCGGTGCTAGCCGGATTCGTCCAGACCCTCAACAGCTATGACGGCATTCCCGTGCCGGTCCTGCTTCTGCTGGTTCTGCTGGGCGGTTTCAGCTACGTGACCAGCCAGACCGTGTTCGGCCGGCGCGTGTATTCCGTGGGCAGCAACATGGAAGCGACACGTCTGTCCGGTATCAATGTGCAGGCCGTGAAGCTGTGGATTTTCGGAATCATGGGAGTCATGTGCGCCCTCGCCGGCGTGGTCAACACCGCACGCCTGGCCGCCGGTTCACCCTCGGCCGGAAGCATGGGTGAACTCGACGCCATCGCCGCCTGCTTCATCGGCGGCACTTCCATGCGCGGGGGGTCCGGCACCGTTTACGGCGCCCTCCTCGGCGCACTGGTCATTACCAGCCTGGACAACGGCATGTCCATGCTCGACGTCGACAGTTACTGGCAGATGATCGTCAAGGGCAGCATTCTGGTGTTGGCCGTGTGGGTGGATGTGAGCACTCGGACTGGGCGACGTTGATCTGCTGTGTATGAAGTGATCCGCGGCAGTCTGCTTCTAGGGAGATGCGATTTTTCGTGACGGTTGTAATGCGGCCACCGATGGTCAGCCACCCTTGGATTTGGGTAGAAAGTTGCCTCTTCCAACAGGCGGCTATCGGCCAAAAGCGGCCCTTCACTTTAAAGTCTGAAGCGCATGGAATCAGCCTTTCTTTAACTGGCCTCCACAAATGTGAGAATGCCACCTTGCGGTCCAGCCGCAAGGTGTGCTCTTGCTATTTAGTGGCAGTGGTAGTCGTTCGTTTTATGGTTGCGATGGCAACCTTTTGAATCAGTACCGCCACTGTGCGCGAAGACAGCAACGGACGTAATCGAAAGTAAAGCGGCGATCAAAATGGCGGACAGTTTCATCAGGGCTTGCTCCATGCTCATGTTTTTTTATCCGTGAGATATCTCACGCTTCGCAGCGTATGGCTAATTGCCTTCATTGGACAAGCGACTTCCTAACTGTCTTCCCAACATTAGATGAACGGCCGAGCGCCTACTTCTTGAGCTACCACTGGCTCTGGTTTCGGATGGCCCCACATCCCCCAGGGGGATATAAACCCCCTACAAATGGGAAACTCGTCGCTTTCATGCGGCGGTGGCGAAAAGGCACAACCTCCGAGAGTGCCAAGCACGGCCATTCGCACGAGTAACCCTCCGAAATAAACAAGGCTGCGATTGCGGCCTTGTTTATTTCTACGTGACGACACTGTCCTCTGAGCCAGTGATTGAGCGACTCAAAATGAATGTCAGCTTTGGATTGAAGCAGTCATTCAATGCTCTACAAAATCAGGGGCGATTCAACCGCCTGGTTGAGATACTTCAAGATTGGCAGGGAGAGAGCTTTAACCTGTACGCGCTCTACCCCTCTCGCCACCTGCCTCCTGCAAAGGTCAGCGCATTCATCGATTTCGTGACAGAGGTACTGGATCTATCCGAACCTGCGGCGCACAGCTATCGGGCTCGTTCTAAAGCCCGAGTCAAGGCGGTTACAGACGTCGGTTGAGAATACGGAGGCCAGCCCGCCAATTCATGACTTTAGATCATCACTCAGTTGACTCGATGGCTATTCTGTCATCGTGCAGGCTTCGATAATCTGCCCCCGTCAGATCGCTACTGCACATAGATGTACGTAGATGCAGTGGCGCATCCCCTTCGGACTCATTGATGGCAGATCAATCATGTACGCAATCACTGGAATCACCGGCAAGGTCGGCGGCGCACTTGCCCGTGCTCTGCTGGAAGACAAGCAACCCGTTCGCGCCGTGGTGCGCGACGTTAACAAAGCTGAATCCTGGGAAGCGGTCGGCTGCGAGATCGCCCTTGCAGAAATGGACGACGCCGCCGCACTGACGCGGGCATTTGAAGGCGCCCAAGGCGTGTTCATCTTGCCACCGTCGGATTTTGATCCCGAACCGCACTTCCCCAAGGCCAAAGCGGTGATTGCTGCAGTGAGTGAGGCAATCGTAACGGCGCAGCCACAGCGAGTCGTCTGTCTTTCGACTATCGGTGCTCAAGCCGTGAACACCAACCTGCTTACCCAACGCACGCTCATGGAACAAGCCCTGAGCAAGCTTGATGTTCCCGTGACGTTCCTGCGCCCTGGTTGGTTCATGGAGAATGCCTTGTGGGACGTGGCCTCGGCACGGGATGAGGGCGCGATCCACAGCTTCCTGCAACCACTCGATAAAACAGCGCCCATGATCGCAACTGCGGACGTCGGCCGGACGGCCGCTGCACTCATCCAGCAATCCTGGCAGGGCCGGCGCATTGTCGAACTGGAGGGGCAACACGTGAGTCCTGAAGACATTGCCGCTACATTCAGCGTAATACTGGGCCGTTCTGTTCAAGCTCGGGCAGTGCCGAGAGAGACTTGGGACAACGTCTTTCGCTCACAAGGGATGCAGCATCCGCTGGCTCGAATCCGCATGCTCGATGGTTTCAATGAGGGGTGGATCTCGTTTGAGGGCGGCAATATCGAACGAATTCAGGGCACTATTTCGCTAGGTGCCGTGTTGACCCAGTTGGCGAACCTTGGCTATTAAGGCAAGGACGGCCTCTGGATTGATTCGCCCACCTTATGCGCGACGTCGCCCACAGCGAGCACGTATCATCACGAGCCATGGTGATGCAGCAGAAAACGCCGCGGCCAGTGCAGTTCGAGATGACTGAACAAATACAGCCGGCTGTCGCAGTCTGGATACATCAGGGCAAGCTACACAGCGAGGACTGCCTTTCCCTAGCCGGCTGCATACCTCAGACCATCTATCCACTCGGCAATACGCTCGTACAGTCAAAGGCTGGGTGAAAGCCGTTGACCTTGATCCAGCCATGTATGGCACTCATACGATGTACTGGAAAACATAGCCTTGCGCGCCGAGCTTGGTTGCGACACGGTGGTGCTGAAGGACTTTTCTCAGCTGCAGGCCATCCCGTTTCGCGACGGCTGTGACTTGATGGACGTGCTTGGCCGACGCTTGCGGGCGCAGGCGAAGGCGTGAAACCGGCGCTGAAGGCCAATGCCGGCCAGTCATAGATGAGGTACAAGCCGTACTCGCGTTTGAAGGTCAGGCGACCGCGACAAGGGCACGATACACACCCTACCCCCCCATCAGCGAACTCGCCAACAACGCCTCCAACCCCATCGGCTTGGCAAAGTAATACCCCTGGGCCTGCCCTGCGCCCATTTCACGCAGCAAGTCCAGCGTCGCTTTATCCTCGACACCTTCGGCCACCACACTCAGGTCCAGCGATTCGGCCATCCGCACAATCGCCCGAACGATCGCGCGACTGCGAGGACTGGCGGTCAGTTCGAGGATGAACAACTTGTCGATCTTCAAGCCACTGAAACGGTATTGATGCACATAGCTCAGGGATGAAAACCCTGCACCGAAGTCATCGAGCACCACAGACATGCCGTTGTCGGCCAATTGCTGCATGGTCAGTCGGGCAATCGCCGGCTCGGCGACCAGCGCACCTTCGGTCAACTCCAGGCAGATCCGCGACGGCTCGACCCGGTACCGCGCCAACAGTGCAAGCACATCACTGGCGAAGTCCGGACGCGTCATGCTGTAGCTGGAGCAATTGACGTGCACCGGAGGCCAATTGGCGTGCTCGGGCTGTGCGAGGATCAGTGCAATGCTGTTGAGCATGTAGAGGTCCAGTCGACCGATCAGGCGCAGGCCCTCGACATCCGGCAAAAACTCGCCCGGCGCGATCACCCTGCCGCCCGGCTGTTGCCAGCGGATCAGCGCTTCAAGGGCCAACAGTTCGCCGCTTTCGACGCTGACAATCGGCTGGAAATACGGCAGCAACTCGTCGGTACGCTTGAGCGCGTTGCGCAAGGCCCCTTCCCGCTCGACCTGGTCCGAAACTTCACGGCGCACTTCCTGATTGAACACCGCGTAGCTGTCACGCCCGGCACTCTTGACCCGGTACATCGCCGCATCGGCATCGCGCAGCAAGTCGGCTGGCTCCTGATGGAACTGACTGTCGGCGGTGACAATGCCGATACTGCAGGACGAAAAAACTTCATAGCCATTGATCAAAAACGGCAGGTCAAACGCCACCAGAATCCGTTCGGCGATGTCGATCACCACGTCCAGCGGCGCCTCGGGCGCGAGCACGGAAAACTCATCGCCCCCCAGGCGCGCCAGCATGTCGGCGTCGCGCAGACAACCGCGCAATCGATGGGCGGCCTGCATCAACAGCAGGTCGCCAAAATGGTGGCCGAGGCTATCGTTGACCAGTTTGAAACGGTCGAGGTCAATGAACATCACCGCCAGGTGCCCGCCTTCGCTACCGAACTGCGACCAGGCCTGATTGAGGCGCTGTTGCAGGTAAGTACGGTTCGGCAGCCCGGTCAGCGCATCGTGGGAGTTCTCGTGTTGCAACTTGGCATTGGCGTGATCGAGCTCGCGGGTGCGGCTCTGCACCCGGGCTTCCAGCTTGAGGTTGGCGACATGGATCGCTTCGGCGGCCGTGCGTCGCGATAACGCGGTGTCGATGTGCCGCGACACGAACGTCAGCAGTTCCTGGTCACGCAGGGTATAGCGCACCTGCGAGGTATAGCTTTGCACCGCCAGCACGCCACGCACCACATCGCCATCGAACAAGGGGATGCCCAGCCAGGAATAGGCTTGGGAATACGCATCGGCCACTTCGATTTCACCGTGCGCAGTTAATCGCTCAGCTTCGTCGGCGTCAATCAGGCAAGCTCGACGCTGACGAATCACGTACTCGGTCAGGCCGCGGCTCCCACGCCGTGCCACCGGGCAGGTCGTCTGCCGTTCATCAACGTAATACGGAAAGGTCACTTCACTGGTCGCATCGTCGAACAGCGCAATGTAGAAGTTCCGCGCGAACAGCAGATCACCGACGATACCGTGCAAGGTTTGAAACAACTCGGCCATGTCACCAGGCTGGCTGGACAGTTCGGCGATCTGGAACAGCGCGCTCTGCAGATGTTCGGCGCGCTCTCGATCTGCCACTTCCTGCCGCAAGGCGTCGTTGAGTGCCGAAAGTTCCAGGGTGCGACGCATCACCGTCGCTTCCAGATCCTCTCGGTGCAGGATCCGGTCCAGCGCCATCGCCACGTGGCGGGCCACCACCAGAAACAGCGCGCGGTCCTCCGCGCTGTAGGTACGAGAAACGTCGTAGACCTGCATCGCGAGCATGCCAAACACGTCATCCGAGGCATTTTTCAACGGTGCGCCCATCCAGAACTCGGGACGATCACCCACGCAGTAAAAACGCTCCTCGGCCTGAGCCGCGAGAATGCCGGCGGCGTCGATCAGCAACGGCTGGCCAGTGGTCAATACCTGGCCGGTCAGCGACAGGTGCGAAGGGTCAAGGTATTCGTAGTGCGAGGACTCCACGGCATCAACGTCGATGATGTCGACGTAATACGGGTAGTCAATCTTGCCGCTGTGCGGGTCATACAACGCGAGATAGAAGTTCTCGGCGTCGATCAGGCTGGCCAGCAGTTGGTGAACCCCCACCAGAAACACTGAGCGGTCGCGGGTCGAGCTGGCCAGGTAGGTGATTTCATACAGTACACGCTGAGTAATCTGCGCACGGGCAAGGGTATTGGTCTGCACCTGAATACCCAGGCGCCGGGCAAACCCGGCGAGCGCCGGTTCCGCAGCAGCGTCGACCGGCGCGAGCAACCAGCCCAGCACACTTTCGCCGCTGCCCGTCGGCCAGCGGTGCAAGCGCCAGTTCTGGCAAAAGGTGTCGAACTCTTCGTTTGCAACACTGGCCGGCCACTGCGCCCGTGGGTCGCCTTGTCCGACCAGATGCATTTGCTCACCGGCACGGTAAACCACCCATGCGGTGGTGTGTGCCCAGGTACGCGCCGAGTCCAGCAATTGCTCGATTGTTTCCGTGTTGCAAGCGTCAGCCATGCCGAGAGTGTCCGAATTCCCTTTAAGCTGAGAGGCGATAACTTCGCAATCGTTCGGTTGCCGCACAGCGTCGGTTAATGGACGAACACTCATCAGCGCTCCCTGAGCCAGTCACTGGCGATACTCACTGAGTGGTTGCTAGCAATGTGCCAGTGAGCTTCCCGTTTATAGAGTTTTTATTCAATAGGTTTTTTGCTTTGGTCTACACGTTAGTCGTCAACCTGTATCTGCGTCAGCCCTACCCGCTCGGCCTGCTCTAGAATCTGCGCGGGCGTGGCATCCGCATTGGGCATGATCAGGCTGTTTTCTCCATCCCCGAAATGCAGTTGCAGCAAGTGCATCGCCGCCTCGTGTACGGGCAGCTGAGGCTGCTTGAACTCGAACAGGTGAGTACGGGGCTCGCCGTTGAACAGGTATTCCACAGTGACATGGCGCATGGCGGGGTCCTCAGGGGTGAGCGTAGTGGACGCGGCTGAACTGCTAACCTTCAATTGCAATGATGCCCAGCATGCCCTCATCCGAGGAAGTGAAAATGAAACTCGCCTTCGTTGCTGCCGCAGTCGCCGTCATGCTCACCTCATCGCTTCCCGCCCATGCGGTTGCCACCGAAGATGCAGAAGCCATCCGGCCCTTCGAAATCCACGTTCCTGAGCGCGATCTTGTGGACCTGCGTAACCGAATTGCGGCGACCCGCTGGCCGGATAAAGAGACCGTTTCCGATCGGTCCCAGGGCGCTCAACTGGAACAACTGAAGGCGCTGGTTCACTACTGGGGCACGGGTTACGACTGGCGCAAAGTGGAGGCCCGGCTCAACGCCTTGCCGCAGTACGTAACGAATATCGATGGGGTGGACATCCATTTCATCTGGGTGCGCTCTCCCCGTCCGAACGCATTGCCGATGATCATGACCCACGGTTGGCCAGGCTCCATTCTCGAATTTATCGATGTCATCGGTCCGCTCTCCGACCCCGTCGCTCACGGGGGTAACGCGGCGGATGCATTTGATGTGGTGATTCCGTCGATCCCTGGCTATGGCTTCTCCGGTAAGCCGACGGGTATTGGTTGGGACCCGGATCATATTGCACGGGTCTGGGCACAGTTGATGAAACGCCTCGAGTACACGCGCTACGTCGCTCAGGGTGGCGACTGGGGTGGTCCGATCACCAGCGCGATGGCGCGCCAGGCACCGGCCGGATTGCTCGGTATCCACCTCAACCTGCCGGCCACATTACCGCCGGAAGCGACGGCGGCACTCGCGGCCGGTGGGCCGGCACCGGAGAACTTCTCCGCGCAGGAACGCGCAACCTTCGACGCCGTTGCCACACTGATCAAACAGGGAAACCTGGCGTACAGCGCAATGATGGCCGCCCGACCACAGATGATGGGTTACGGCGTGGCGGATTCACCGGCCTTTCTCGCTGCGCTGCTGCTCGTTCACCCGGGATTTTCAAAATGGATGTACGGCGCCGACGCTCAACAGCTGCCGACAAAGGATCAGGTGCTGGATAACTTCACGCTGTACTGGCTAACGAACAGTGCCGCTTCGGCAGGACGGCTGTATTGGGAAAACATGGGACGCAGCCCTCTTTCCTCAGCCGCACAGAAGACCACCGACATTTCCCTGCCAGTGGCGGTCACGGTGTTTCCGGATGACGTTTATTACCCTCCGCAATCCTGGGCACGACGGGCCTACAGCCATCTGATCTACTTTCATCAAGCCGATAAAGGCGGCCACTTTGCAGCCTGGGAACAGCCGCAACTGTTCACTGAAGAACTCCGCACGGCGTTCAAGTCTTTGCGTTAGCGGTGGCCGTTATTTGTGAGAGGATGCTGGCGGCCAGGAGCGGACCGGTGTCCCCCTGAACAATGATCCAGGTTGTTTACCAAGGAGGGAGCGTACTTATGAAATCCGTCAGGATTCGGACTCTGGAAAGCACTGATGCTGAGGCGTTGCTGACATTTGAATGGGATAATCGCGAGTGGTTCGAGCGCCACATTGACGCGCGCGATGCGGCTTTTTACTCGGTGCAGGGCGTCACCGAGCACATCACGGCTTATTTATCCGACTACGCCGCCGGAATCTGGCACCCCTGTGTCATCGTCGACTCTGGCGGAACAATAGTGGGTCGAGCGAACCTGAAAGACATCGACACGTCCCGGCGCTCGGCAGAAGTCGGCTATCGGATTGCTCAAAGTGCTTGCGGACAAGGACTGGCCACACAGGCGGTGAAGCATCTGATCCAGGAGGCGAAGTTGCGCTGGAACCTTAACCAACTGGTTGCCAACGTTTACGCTGCCAATATCGGCTCAGCCAAGGTCCTCAAGCGCTGTGGCTTCTTGATCGAACATACATCCGGGCAAGAAGGAACAGACCAGAAGTATCGGTTTGGCCTGTCGATTTAGACGAGTGGAAAGCCAGCTGTTGTTATTCCCAGACAAAAAAAAGCCCCGCAACCAAATGGGGTGCGAGGCAGAAAATTGGTTGGTTGCGGCCAACCAAAGGAGCTCTGTAGAAAACGTTTACGGGCCGGGGTCAGATGCAATCCTGTGCGGCGCGTTCAAAACTCGAAGGCAACAGGTTCCAGGCCAGCAAGTGCCGCTCGTAGATGAACACCTTGCCGCCGTTGCCGGCCTTGTAGGCTTCCAGCACGTTGTCAGCCGAAACTTTGCTCGGCACCACGATCCGATAGCTGCGCTGGGTCTGCGAGACGGTCGGGTTCAATGCATCGCCCTGCAATTTCGGTACGACGCATTCAGCGTATTGGGCCGGGGTCTTGCTGGTCTGCAAGGTCAGCGTCGGGTCGTTCGGCGCGGAGGCACAACCGGCGAGCATCAAAGCGCCAATCGCCATGGCAGGCACATGTAAAAGACGCATCGGTCTCATCCTGAAAGGTTTGTTCATCAAATCACGCAAATTTTCGTGAGTGGTGTGTCGTTGGAGGTGATTTTCCGGTTATTGCCATCAAAGTAGAACTTGCGTTTCTTGATGGTCACTATTACCTCTAGCAATAGTTGCGCGCCGCGCAGACCGATACACACTCAATCACCACTGGAAAAGATGGATGAGGATCTCTACTTGAGAACTTTTGACTTGATCCGCGACGCTGTTCTGCCCGATTTTCGTGACCGGGTGGCCGAGTACCTGGTTCAGTACGAAACCGTACTGTTGGGCGAAAACCCGCCCGATCCGCAGCTCGCGCAGGCGACCGCCAATCAGTTGCGCGGTTATTTGCGCGGGCTGAACACCACGCGAGTGTTGGGCATGGCGGATTGGGAGGAGCTGGATCGGCGGGTGCTGAATACGTGGCTTTAGCGGCCGACCGATGACAGGCTAAAGTCTTGAGGTCGGCACAAACCACACAGACAAAAAGGAGCTTGCGTCATGACCGACGAACCAAAAGTAAAAGGGCCAGCGTCGTACTTCCCCTCTATTGAAAAAAAGTATGGGCACCCGATCATCCACTGGCTGAACCTGCTCAAAACAGTCAGCGGCAAAAAGCACATGGAAATGGTTGCCTTGCTCAAGACTGAACACGGCATGGGTCATGGTCATGCCAACGCTTTGGTTGCGTACTTTCTAGCGAGCGCTAAAAACGACTGACGAGCCTGAGTTAGCACAGCGCGCTCGACGCGTCCGCTGGTCGAGGCCGCTTGCGGCTCAAGCCAACCGGGCGCCGCACACCTGACTGTTGCTATCAAATCCATCCCCACTGTATCTGCTTCACCCGACGACTAACGGTTAGCCTTGATTCTCATCCAGGGAAGCTTGCGCTATGCCAGACGCCACCAACCTTTACCTGTTCACTGTTGCGGCCCTGCTGTTGCTGATCGTGCCTGGTCCGAACATGGCCTTCGTCATCAGTCATGCCGTTGCCCACGGCTGGCGTGCCGGTTTCGCCGCCGCATTGGGCATTACCCTGGCCGACGTGCTGATGACGGCCATGGTCAGTGCAGGGCTCGGTGCGGTGGTGATGAGTTGGGCGCCGGCATTTGATCTGCTGCGGTGGGCCGGGGCTTGCTATCTGATGTGGCTGGCCTGGCAGGCATTGAGCACTCCGCCAGCGGATGCTGATGCTGAACCTGCATTGGCATCGCAGCGCGAAATCTTCATCCGGGCCACACTCAACAGCCTGTTGAATCCCAAGGCGCTGTTGTTCTTCATGGTATTCCTGCCGCAATTCGTCACCCTGGGAACCAGCAGTGTCACGCTGCAACTGATGGTATTAGGTGTGTTGCTTGCGCTGCTCGCGTTGATCTTTCATTCCCTGCTCAGCGTCTGTGCCGGGCGGCTGCACGGGCGCGGGCGTGGAGGCATGATCTCCAGGCGCTTGGGCGCTTATGGCTTCGCTATCGTCATGACGGCGCTGGCGGCACGTTTGCTGGTGCTGAACCGGACAGGCTAAAGCGGTCGCATTGATATCGCTCAGTCACTGTCGCTCGTGGAGGTCGCCTTTCACTGCCCCAGCAAAACCTGCACAATTGCCGGCTTTTTTCGCGACAGGAAGTCCCCCCATGCAACGGATTGTCATTCTGGGCAATGCCGGTAGCGGCAAATCTACCCTCGCCCGCGCCCTCGGCAAACGCCTGAGCCTGCCCGTGGTTCACCTGGACACGCTGTTCTGGGAGCCCGGCTGGATCGAACCCGACGCTGAGCAGTTTCGCGCGCGGGTCCGCGAAGCGATCACACCGGATGCCTGGATTTGTGAAGGCAACTATGCGCGGCGAACCTTCGACCTTCGCCTGCCCCGAACCGACCTGATCATCTGGCTCGATACATCGCGGCTCACCTGTTTGATCCGGGTGATCATGCGCAGCGTCATGAACCGCCCTCGCCCTGACCTTGCAGCAGGCTGTACAGAGAAGCTCGACCGGGCGTTCCTGATCTTTTTGAACTTCGTATGGAATTTCGATCGTGGCTACCGTTCGGGAATCGAAGCGGTGCGCCTGGCCATCGGCCCGCAGATTCCTGTGGTGCACTTGCGCGGTGCCCGGCAGATTGACGCCTTTATCGATAGCTTGCCCACAACGCCTGAGATCTGTCTTGATTAGAGGGAGGGACTTTCGCCATCCCGGCAATCGATCCGCTCAGTCCCGGCAGGGATCATGAGAGAAAAACCCCTTGTCGCCAATGTCGGCTATTCGGTGAACCCCGCCCTCAGAATACGAGTTGAACCGCATCAGCCGTAGGCAACCAAGTAGGGTCTTCACGCAGGACGGCGAGCTCGGCTGGTATCTCTGGATGGCGGACACCCGAACTGGCGACTGTACTCTCGGCTGAATTGCGATGGGCTCTCGTAGCCCACTCGATAACATGCACTCGCCACATCCAGCCCTTCACCGAGCATCAGTCGGCGGGCCTCCTGCAAACGGAGTTGTTTCTGATACTGCAGCGGACTCATCGCGGTCACCGCCTTGAATCGGTGATGCAATGTAGAACTACCCAAATTGGCGACCCGGGCAAGCTCTTCGATGCGTAAAGGTTGGGTGTAGTGGTTATTCAACCAATCGATTGCCCGCGTCACCCGTCGCGTTTGCGAATCACCGAGGGCAAGCTCATACAGACGGCGCCCGTGCACGCCGCGCAGAAGACGATAATACAGCTCCCGCAGAGCGAGCGGAGCCAGCATGCCGATGTCCCGCGGCGTCTCCAGCAGCCGCACCAGCCGAAGCATTGTTTCCAGCAAGGGGACATCGACTTTTTCAAGGAAAAGGCCAAGTTCCGGCTCATCCGGAACCCCCGCAGGAGGAGCATCGGCGATAACCTGAGCGATTTCCGTGGCCTCGAAATCAAAACGGATACACAGATAGGGCGCTTCCGGGCTGGCCATCAGCACGCGACCGGAGACTGGAAGAGTCACCGATACCACCAGGTAGCTGAGCGGGTCGTACAGGTAACGCTCCTCACCCAAGCCGATTTCTTTTTGCCCTTGCACAATCAGGCAAAGTGCCGGCTTGTGGACGGTATGGATAAGCTCCGAGGGACTGTCAAAACGAATGACATGCAGGGGTGCCACGGCGGTCTCATAGAGGCCGGGCGTCGTAAACCGTTGCGTCAGTAACCGGACCAGTTCGTCACGGTATATGGCTGTGTTTTGAAGGATGAAAGCATCGCTTTGTTCCATTTCAAAGCTCTCACAAATGTTCAAGAGCGCCTGCCTGGAGCTTTCCAGGCAGACGGTATACACCTGACATAATCGAACCGCTCATTGCCGATAGAGAATCATGCCCGCGTGATACAGCACATCGTCATGAAAGTGGCCATCGGCGGTGAAGCCGCTATCGTCCCAGTACTGGATGTAGTTGCCCTCCATTTCGTAGCGGCCTTGGTAGGCACTCTTATTTTTACCACGGGCCTCGTCGTAACGCCCAGTCGCCAGAAGCTCGTGACGAATGAACCCATCAGCGGTGACCCACATGCCTATGTAACGATGATCGTGAATGGCTTCTTTGGCCTTTTTCATAAGGTGCTCTCCTCAAACTTTATCCTTAGCCGATACGACCCAGGGCAGTACGGTCCGAGCCGTCGTCGGCAACGCGAAAACCAGGCGTGCGATCACTGCCGCCTTCACTCAGCCGCATGCCGGGTGTCCGCTCGGCACCGTCTGCGGCCAGGTACAGGCTTGTGGGGGAAAGGTTGACAGCGCATGCAACGAGCGCGCTGATAACCAGCGAAACGGAAAGTCGATTTGAGTTTTTCATTGTTCAGATCCTCATCTACGTTGCTCGGTTGAATGGCCTGCCGTGGCCTGTCTCTGCATCCGTTGCGTGTTTTCAGATTACGTAGCTGAAGCGCAGCGGCGTTAGGTCGAAACTGCCGCAGATTTGCCTGATCCTCTTGGGCTCGATGTGGATGCCTTGCGGTTCATTCCTGCGGATGCTCATCCGGCAGTGACGGTCATGCCGCCGTCTGCCATGACAACCGAGCCGACCAGAAAGCTGGCACGATCCGAGGCGATGAACGCCACCACTTCGGCAATTTCCTCCGGCTGTGCTGCACGGCCGATAGGCGCGGCTTCGCCATGTTTGGCCAGAAATGCAGGGCCATCGTCGACCACATCGTTGAGGATGTTGGTCACCACATCCCCCACGCCGACGGCATTGACACGAATGCCGTGGGCTATGACCTCGAGCGCCAGCGTGCGCGTCAGTTGGGCCAGCGCGCCTTTAGAGGCGGTGTAGGCGGAAATGGTGGGGAAAG
This sequence comes from Pseudomonas sp. SJZ080, assembly GCF_007828295.1. Classification (NCBI taxonomy): domain Bacteria; kingdom Pseudomonadati; phylum Pseudomonadota; class Gammaproteobacteria; order Pseudomonadales; family Pseudomonadaceae; genus Pseudomonas; species Pseudomonas sp. SJZ080. Next base: position 13,858 of record NZ_VIUK01000019.1, on the reverse strand, counting down.
CGAAGTAGGATGCGTAGGACGCGATGTTGACGATCGAGCCGGACTTGTTAGGGATCATCGCTTTGACAGCCTCCCGGCTATGCAGGAATGCCGCTGTGGTGTTGACCGCTTGAATTCGCTCCCAATCTTCGCGGGTCATATCGATGACCAGCTTGTTGATGATGATGCCGGCGTTATTGACCAGGATATCCAGCCGACCGAAGTGCTCGACGGCCAATGCGACCGCGCGCTCGGCGGCGCCATCCTGAGTGATGTCGGCTACCAGTGGCACCAGACCCGGGCGAGCCAGTTCCTCCACCGCAGGGTTCACATCTTCGGCAATGACGTTGGCGCCACGTGCGTGCAGCAAGAGCGCGATCGCCTTGCCGATGCCACTGGCCGCGCCAGTGACCAGTGCGACTTTGCCTGCTACTTCGTTTGGCGTGTTGTGGTTGATATCGGTCATGATGTTCTCCAGCGTTGTGATCCAGTAAGGGATGTACCGATCCTGCGCGCGCAAGGCGCTGTCATCGGCGACGGAGCTACTGTCTCGCAACAAGGGGAAGCCGGCTTTCGTGGGTTTGCCGAAGCTGTCGGGGTTTTGCGCTGAATGTGAAGTTGGAAAGGCTCGACCCTCCATTCAATGAGCGGGAAAAGCCCGATATCATCAATACAGTCTCATCGCACGGGGTACGGGTAAGCGCTTGGAGAATGGTTGAAGCCTGTCTGGCTGTGCATAACCGAGTACGAAAAGGACATGTTCATGGCGAGTACCAAGCTAACGTCTCTGGAACAGGATCCGACACCCTCCCCTGGCTTACGCATCACCGGGGAGTCGATGCGTGAATACCTGCCAGGCGAGCCGCAGGCTTTACCAGCGCATCCGGAAATCAAGGACATTGTGATTCAGCTGTTTACCCATCGCAGCATCATTGAACCCATTCTGGTACCTGCGGTGGTGGAACCGCTGCTGGTCCTGGTTCTGGAAGGGACAGCGAAGGTGGAGGAGCGCGTACGGGGTGGCGAGTGGGAAGCGGCAGATGTCAGCGCCGGTGATTTTTTCCTCACCAGTTCCGATGAGCCGTATGAAATGCGCTGGCAGACTCACGGGGGCGATACCTTCGAAGTCATGCATCTGTATCTGGGTTTACCGCTGATAGAGCAAGCTTCGAGGGAGCTGCTGGGTGAACATGCTGGGCTTGTACGTTTGCGCGATGTATCAGGTGCACGGGACGCGCGAGTCGCGTTCGTCATGGAGCAGTTGCGCACTGAGTTGGTCGAAGAGCGCTCACCCAGCCCACTTTTTGCCCGCTCTCTGGCACAGGCGCTGGCAGTACATCTTATGCGCAGTTACATCGCCGACATCCAGCCTGAGCGTCGGGTTAACGCGTTACAAGCGCACAAACTGCGTAAAGTCACTGATGCGATGACTGCGCATCTGGGCGCTGAATTCAGCCTGGCAAACCTTGCAAGGCTTGCCGAGCTGAGTGAGTACCACTTCAGCCGCATGTTCAAGCGTGCGACAGGACTGTCGCCTTCTCAGTATTTCATCCGTTTGCGCATGATCCGTGCGCGGCTTCTGTTGCTTGAGACCAGACGTAGCATCATCGATGTTGGGTTGGAGGTCGGCTACTCAAGCCCCAGTCATTTCTCCCAGGTGTTTCGTCGTGAGGTGGGCGTAACGCCCAGCGAGTTTCGTGGGGCTTGAGCGTCGTTCCTTCATACATTTTCAGGCTTGAACCGGTCGCTGCGACGCGAAACCGGACCTGGCCAGCATAGAGCAGCGCTTCTGGATCAGTCATCAGGCTCTGGTAACTTCGAGCGACAATCTGGCGCGACTCTGCCGTCGCTAAGTACACAGACACGAATAGGCAAAAGTTGCGCAGGTTTTGGCACGCGTCGACCCGACAAGTGCCCTTAACCTTTCCGACGTACCCATTAGCAACGCCCGCGCCTTCAGCGGTCGGAGCTGAACTTCAATGCATAAAGCAGGAGCTCCGGATATGTCGAACATCCAAAACAAAGTCGTACTGATTACTGGTGCAAGCAGTGGTATTGGCGAAGCAGCGGCCAGGCTAATCGCAGCCAAAGGTGCCCGAGTGGTGCTCGGTGCCCGCCGTACCGAGCGTCTGGAAAAGCTTGTGAACGAGATACGTGCCGAAGGTGGCTCGGCAAGTGCCTGCGCACTCGACGTTACGGATCTGAATTCCATGCATGCTTTCGTGGACTTCGCCAAGGCGCAATATGGCAAGGTGGATGTGATCATCAACAACGCAGGCGTGATGCCACTTTCGCCCTTGGCCTCATTGAAGGTCAACGAGTGGAACCAGATGCTCGATGTCAACGTCCGCGGGGTGCTGCATGGTATTGCCGCAGTCTTGCCGAGCATGGAGGCTCAAGGATCCGGCCAGGTCATCAATATTTCGTCGATCGGCGGCCTTGCAGTATCTCCGACAGCCGCGGTGTACTGCGCGACCAAATTCGCAGTCAGGGCTATCTCGGATGGTCTGCGGCAGGAAACAGACAAGATTCGGGTCACCGTAGTGTGCCCGGGAGTCGTCGAGTCCGAACTGGCCGATACGATTTCCGATGAGGTGGCGCGAGAGGAAATGAAAGCGTTCCGCCGTGTGGCGCTCGGCGCAGATGCCATTGCGAGAGCACTCGCCTATGCGATCGAACAGCCCGACGATGTTGATGTCAGTGAAATTGTGGTTCGTCCTACTGCTAGCCCGCACTGAGCAGTTTGGGGAGGAAGCAGTCGCATGAGCGGCTGCTTTAGGCGATAGCAGCCCTTCACGAAGGGCAGCAATCGGCCCGTTACAGCAGCTCATTACAGCGACTGAAAGCAAGTAACGGCCACGATCAATATGAAACCACCCAGCCAGACAAGCATCGCCTTTTTTCCAAAGTGCGGTTCACATTATGTAAGTAAAAAACCCCATCGCCAACCTGACTATTTTAGGCCTGAGACATTATCAATGAAGTTGGCGTTGCCTCTCTAGCTCCCTCTTCAACCAGTTGCTTGCCGGTTCTACGCCTTCTGGACAGCGCACTTCATACACGCGGCCACTCATACTGCTTTTGGTGGCAGCAAGATCGATAAAGTCTTCTGCGCTGTTCACCATGTTCTTGCCTTCAAGATAATTCAGCTTCTTTTCCAGATGCGCCCGAGCGCGGGGGCCCGGGTATCCGCTCCCGTTGCGCACAAACTGACACTCACTGTGTTCGACAAAGTCCAGCAAGCCTTTTATCTCTTGAGTGGCTTGAGGTGTGGCTTGAACCTGCACACTCGTGAGGATTCCGATGAGGCTAATACCCGCAGCCATCATCAATTGGATGCCAAGCCGCGCCATGCCACCTGTCCCGATCCGCATGATTCATCCTGGTCCTGAAAGTGACATGCCGTTCGTCTATGTCACTTTTATAAAAGAGGCTTTGCCAGGCAGGAAGTGGCCCCATTTGTCGCTATAACATTTTCGCCAGCCCGATCCTGCTGCTGAGCCACGAATTGAAGCGACGCCACCAACTCCCCGGCTCCTTGGTCAACGTATGCTGTTTGCCGTCATCCTCGGTGACCCAGACCAGCTGAGTCTTTTCCAGCAGGACATGATAACTGAGAGGCGGAGCCATCCCTTCCAGGGCCAGTTCGCGCACGCGTCCGGCGAGTTCCGGATTATCTACCAACACCCCGACTTCGGTGTTCCACAATAATGAGCGCGAGTCGAAGTTGAACGAGCCGATGAAAGCTTTCTGTTGGTCGAAAATCATCGCCTTGCTATGCAGGCTGGAGTCGGAACTCTCGGAGGATCCGCGGTGGAACAGACGCGGTCCACTGTCGCTGTCGCCATCGTCGCCGGACTGGCGGCGTAATTCGAACAACTGCACACCATGCTCAAGCAAGGTTTGGCGATAAGGGGCGTAACCACCGTGCGCGGCGGGCACATCGGTGGCTTCCAGCGAGTTGGTCAGCAAGCTGACCGACACGCCGGCGTCGGCACGACCGGTCAAATACACCACCCCCGGCTGGCCGGGCACCATGTAGGCCGACACCATGATCAGTTCCTTGGTGACCCCGTTAAGATCGGGTGCCAGCTGGGTGGTCAACAGCAAATGCGGGGCTGGTTCGCCCTTCGACAAGACCTTGCTCGGTGCATCCCACATCGCTTTATTCCAGGCCCAGATCAGCTCCCGGCGCCAGACATGCAGACGTGGGTGAGTGGTGTAGGCCATCAATTGTTGGTAGAGCGCATGATTCTGTTTGCGCGTTTCCTCCAGGGATTCGTCCAGCCGGGTCCGGGTATTTTTCAGGTCCCTGGTTGTTGGTTTGGTCGAGAGAAACTGCTCGATCGGCTTGCTCAGAGCACTGTTCCAGTACTGGTCAAAACTATGCCCCAGCTGCTCTGCAACCGGGCCCACACTCAGCATGTCGATGTCGGTGAAATTCTTGTCGGGCTTGGCATCGAAATACTCGTCTCCCAAATTTCGCCCTCCGACGATAGCCACGCTGTTGTCCACCACCCACAACTTGTTGTGCATGCGCCGGTGTTGTCGCGACAGATTGAACAGCCGGCCCATCGTTCGCGTCACGACGGTGCTGCGGCCCAGGTGCAGCGGGTTGAACACGCGGACCTGAATCTGCGGGTGCGCAGTCAGCGTCGCGATAATTCGGTCCAGACCATCGCTGGTGGTGTCATCGAGCAGAATCCTCACGCGGACTCCGCGGTCGGCGGCGTCGAGCAGCTCGCTCACCAGTATCCGCGTACTGATGCCGTCGTGGACGATGTAGTACTGCAAGTCGATGCTGCTTTGGGCGTTGCGAATCAGCTCGGCGCGGGCGGTGAAAGCTTCGGCACTGCCGGATAGCAAGCGAAAGCCGGATTGGCCCTCATGGGGCGCTGCCTGGGCCTGGATGGAACGGCCGAACGCCGAATCGCTCGCCGGCAAGGCCTGACTGGGTTCGCGAGGGACATTGAGTGTCGTACAGCCACCAAACAGCAAGGCGAGCACCAGTAAAGCAAGAAGGGGCTGTTTGATTCTCACGGAGCGTACTCCGGGTGGTGGCGATCAGGGATGCCGGATCCCGAAGAATGGCCCGTTGGTTTCCACCAGCTTTCTGGTCGTATCCACCTTGCGCACTGTTTCTTCGATCTGCGGGGTTGTTTTTGGAGCGTAGTTCATCCGCTGGCGACTGAGGTATTTGCCCCTGGCGGAAAATTTAGTGCCGACAGTAATCGGCAAGAAAAAAACCAACTGCCAAAGCTTATGAAAATGACACCGCGACTCATTTTCGTATCCACCGCCCTTTCATACAGAAGGGGCAATGTCAGCCAAGGGTCGTGGCCCGCCCCCATCGCCCCCTGCTGCGCGCCCTTCACGCTCACACCTGATCCATAGCCTCGACCACTCCCTGATCCTCACCCAGAAACCCGCCGCTTTGATGCTGCCACAGCCGCGCGTAGATGCCGTTCTTCGCAAGCAATTCGGTGTGAGTACCCTGCTCGATGATGCGTCCGTCATCCATAACGATGAGCCGGTCCATGGCCGCAATCGTAGACAGCCGATGGGCGATGGCGATCACGGTCTTGCCCTGCATCATTTCATCTAGGCTTTCCTGAATGGCCACTTCGACTTCCGAATCCAGCGCGCTGGTAGCTTCGTCAAGAAGCAGGATCGGGGCGTTCTTGAGCATCACCCGGGCAATCGCGACGCGTTGGCGTTGGCCGCCCGACAGCTTGATGCCCCGCTCACCCACAAGGGTGTCGTAGCCGGTATGGCCTTGCCGGTCGCTCAGTTGGCTGATGAACTCATCGGCCTGGGCATTGGCCGCGGCGCTGCGGATTTGCGCGTCGGTCGCATCGGGACGGCCGTAGGCGATGTTGTCCCGAATGGAACGGTGCAGCAGGGAGGTATCCTGCGTGACCATGCCGATGGCGCCGCGCAGGCTGTCTTGCGTCACTTGTGCGATGTTTTGGCCGTCGATGCGAATCTCCCCGCGGTCGACATCATAGAAGCGCAGCAGCAGGTTGATCAGCGTGGACTTGCCGGCGCCAGAGCGGCCAACCAGGCCGATTTTTTCGCCCGGACGGATGTTCAGGCTCAGGCCATCGAGCACCTGGCGTTCGCCGTTGTAGTTGAAGCTCACGTTATCGAAGGTTACCGCGCCGCCGGAGGTCACCAGCACGCCCGCGTCCGGCGCATCCTGCACCTTTGGGCCGCGGGTAAGGGTTGCCATGCCATCCTGCACGGTGCCGATGCTCTCGAACAGCGAGGTCATTTGCCACATGATCCAGTGCGACATGCCATTGATACGCAACGCCATGGCGGTGATTGCCGCCACGGCACCAGCACCGACCTCACCCTGGTGCCATAGCCACAGGGCATAGCCACCTGCTGCCATGATCAACGCCACCACCAGCGCCTGGTTGACGATCTCGAACTGGCTGACCAGGCGCATCTGGCGAAAGCCGGTTTGCTTGAAATCCTCCATCGCTGCACGCGCGAAGTGCGCTTCACGATTGGAGTGGGAGAACAGCTTCACTGTCGTGATGTTGGTGTAGGCGTCCGAGATTCGACCGGTCATCATCGACCGCGCATTGGCCTGTTCCTGCCCGACTTTCCCCAGGCGGGGCACGAAGTACCACATGGCAAGCCCGAACAACACGACCCAGGCAACGAAAGGCAGCATCAGTTTCAGAGCAAAGCCGCCGGCCAGTGCGATGATCGCAATGAAATACACCCCGATCCCGGGTGCGATCTCGATAAGGGTGAATAGCATGTCGCGCACCGCTAGCGCAGTCTGCATCACCTTGGTAGTGACCCGGCCGGAAAACTCATCGGAAAAAAACGAAAGACTCTGCCGCAGCATCAGGCGATGGAAGTCCCAGCGCAGCCGCAACGGCAGATTGATCGCCAATATCTGGTGCTGCACCATGGTGCGCAACGCCACCAGCCCGACGCTGGCCATCATGACGATACCCATGCCCCACAACGCGCGACTTTCCTGTGCCGCCGCTTCACCGCCTGCCTGCCAGGTCGAGAGCAGGTCCACGACCTGTCCGAGGAAGAAAAACAGCCAGGCTTCATAAATCGACACACCGGCACTGAGCAGCGCAAGCGCCAGGATGTAACCGCGGGCGCCCCGCGTACAGGCCCACAGAAAGCGAGCCAGGCCGTCGGGTGGCGGTGGTACCTCGTCAGGAGGAAAGGGGTCGAGCCTTCGTTCAAACGCACGAAGCATGGTGTTCTCCAAAACGATCAAGTTGAGAGATTCTGCCATTGAACGGTTGCTTTGAGGGTATTGCGACGTTAGAGAGCCCGGAGGTGCGATGACATCAGTCAAAAAGAAGAAGCGTTCATACACGACGCCCTGTGGCTCGCGACACCGGGGCAAGAGCCGTTCTGGAGCCTTTTCGGCTGCGTAGAAGATGATCGCGCTCGACTGAGTGAGCATAAAGAGAGGCTCATCGCCCTTTCGTTCAACCAGTTGCCTGCCCAGCCCCATTCGCCCCTCAACATTTGTCCTATCCTTCATCCAACCCACAACGCCGGTCGCCGCCATGTCCGCCCCTGAATCCACCCTCCTCCAAAGCTGGCACCTTAACGCGCGGTCCTGGATCGAAGCCATCCGCGCCGGCACCATAGAAAGCCGCCACACGGTCACAGACCAGGCGATCCTGCTGGCAGTGCTGGGCCGTCAGCCCAAGCGCGTGCTCGACCTGGGCTGCGGTGAGGGCTGGCTGTTGCGGGCGTTGACGGAACGCTCCATCGAGGCGGTCGGCGTGGATGGCGATGCGACGCTGGTCGAAGCGGCCCGGGCAGCGGGAACTTCAGCGGTGCATTTGGCAAGTTACGAAGCGTTGGTGGAGGCGAAAGTCGCTATCGGTCGTGACTACAACCTGATCTGCGCCAACTTCGCCTTGCTGCACCAAGACATCATCCCTCTGCTCGCCGCCATGAACACCTTGCTCGTCCCTGACGGTGCACTGGTGATCCAGACTCTGCACCCATGGACCGCGGCGGCGGGTGATTATCAGGATGGCTGGCGCACAGAGACCTTTGCCGGGTTCAAGGGACAGTGGCAACCCATGCCGTGGTATTTCCGCACCTTGTCCAGCTGGCTCAACGCCTTGGACATGGCCGGTTTTCGGCTGGCCGGCCTGCAAGAGCCGCAGCACCCACAGAGTCCTGTGCCGCAGTCGTTGCTCTTGATCGCCGAACCTGTGCGCCGAGAGTAAGCGATGGCGCCCGGCCTCACTTTCGCTTCTGCCGCGCCTGTTCCTCCTCCGCCAAGGCCTGACGAACCAGCGCCTTCGCCGCCCAGGCCGCGGTGTCGAGTGACTCTTCAACGCTCGCGCCACTGATGTCGCGCACGGCGATCAACGCTTCGGTGCCGATAACGATCGACAGCGCCTGCTTCAGGCGTTTGCGCGCCCTGGGGGTGAGCACGCCCTTCAGCGAGTCGACGATCGGCTCGATGTAGCTCATGCGCCGACCTGGCCGCAGAGGCTCGTGAGTCTCACTGTCCAGCCACACCGACATGAACGAACGTTCCATCACGTGCAGGCCGATCTCGTCGTCGATCAAGAGTGTGTTCAACGCGTTCGCGGCCAGGCCAATGCCCTTTACCGGATCGTCTCCCGGCTGCCAGAAGCTGTCCAGCGGCTTCATTTCGCGATCGGCCGCCATCTCACTGATCAACGCCTCGGTCGAGGGAAAGTAGCGATACGCCGTGGCGCGCGAGACCATTGCGCGCTCGGCCACTTGCGCAACCGTTGGGTGATGACCCTCGTCGCGCAAAGCGATGGCGGCATCGATCAACGCCTGGCGCGTTCGCAGTTTCTGGTTGGCGCGGCCTTGGGGATCGCCGTCGGGGTTCGACGGGCTTGACTTGGGGATCGACATGGAATATATGAGACTCTGTCTTTTCATGAGACTTAGTCTCATAATAGACACACGGCAACCAATCTACAAGGGTCGCCCATTATGTTTCAGCAACTGAGCGCGCCTCTGGGCGCATGAGGTGAATGCCATGAATCACAACCCCCGTTCGCGGACCTGGTTTCGGCTCGCTGCCCTCTACTTCGCCATTGGCGTGGCGCTGGGTGTGACGATGGGCGCTTCCGGCGACCACTCGCTGTTCGCGGTACATGCCCATGTCAATCTGTTGGGATGGGTGTCGATGGCCCTGTTCGGAATCATCGGCACTGCGCACCCGTCAATCACCGAAGGACGCGTTGCGGCAGTCCAGTTCTGGATGTACAACGTGGGCGTCCCGGTGATGCTCGGCGCACTGACGCTGCGCCTCAAGGGCTTCGCTTCAGTCGAGCCCTTGATTGCAGTCGCATCCGTTCTCGTTGGCTGCAGTGTGCTGCTGTTTGCGTGGTTGGTGTTCTCGCGCATCAGCACCACGACTGAACGCTTGAGCAGCGCGGCACGGGAATCGCGCCTGTCATAACACGCCCCCTGTAGGAGCCGGCTTGCTGGCGATGGCGGTGGGTCAGGCGATTGATTTATTGGCTGGCAGTCCGCCATCGCCAGCAAGCCGGCTCCCACAGTTATACGGCGGTCGACAGGCAATAAGGACGATATTGGTTGGGTGCGCTCGACACGACTCACGAGGCACCCAACATGTCCAAGCCCCCCAGCGGGCTAATGCCCAAGCGCCGCTTCAATCGCCGCAACATCGATCTTCCCCATCGTCATCATCGCGTCGAACGCGCGCTTGGCCGCCGCTCGATCTGGATTGTTGATCGCCGCCGTCAGCACACGAGGGGTGATCTGCCACGACAGCCCCCATTTGTCCTGGCACCAGCCGCAGACATTTTCCTGGCCACCGTTTCCGACAATCGCATTCCACAAGCGGTCCGTTTCGGCTTGGTCGTCGGTCGCCACCTGGAACGAGAAGGCCTCGTTGTGCTTGACCCCTGGCCCGCCGTTCAGCCCCAGACACGGGATGCCCATCACCGTGAATTCGACGGTCAGGACATCGCCCTGTTTGCCCGCCGGATAGTCGCCGGGCGCGCGGAGGACATTGCCCACCGCGCTGTCCGGGAACGTCTTGGCGTAGAACGTCGCGGCGTCCAGTGCGTCGCCGTCGTACCAGAGACAAATCGTGTTTTTGCCGGTCATTTCGGTTCTCCAACAATGGGCTGACGTTTCATTCTAGCCAAGCAGTCAATCAGGTCAGTGGCGCAATACTGACGCTCGCTACTCAGCGTCTTCGAACGTTCCTGTTCGCACATCGCCGCTGCGCACATAGCGGGTGATCAGCACACCGCCCGGCGTGGTGGTCGAGTTCGCCAACGTGAAGGCGGACGCCAGTGCGCTGTCGTCGAACAGGCGCTTGCCGCACCCCAGCACGACGGGGAAAATCATCAGCCGAAGTTCGTCCACCACCCCTGCTGCCAGCAGTTGGCGGACCAGATCACCGCTGCCCTGCGTCAGCAGCCGGGCGCCGTCCTGCTGCTTGAGCGCGCGTATCGCGTCGACAATGTTTCCCTTCAGCGCATGACTGTTGTGCCACTCAAGCGTATCGGCTCGATGCGTGGCCACGTGCTTGGGCACTTGGTTGAACGGGTCTGCAATCGGGTGGTTATGGATGCGCGGCCAATACGCCGCGAAGATGTCGTAGGTGCGACGCCCCAGCAGCAATTCGAACGGCGGCGAGAACAGATCCGTTATAGCCTGGCCGGTGGCTTCGTCGGCGTAGGGCACGATCCAGCCACCGAAGCGGAATTCGCCGCTGCGATCCTCTTCGGGCCCGCCGGGCGCTTGCATGACGCCATCCAGGCTGATGAAAGCGGCAACGGTGAGTGTGCGCATGGTCTTCTCCCGGTTCGTCTTCGAGAACGTTCTTGTGCAGGGAACGCCGAAGATCATCGCGATCATCCGACTCACTCCCTGACCCATAATCGAACGAGACACTGCGAAATCGACAGTGCGATGTACATGTAAATGCCAGGTTCACAATTTTGGCGTACCTTGTCCGACATTGAGCGTCTCAACGCGGCCAACTGGCTGCCCTCGTCAAGGAAGAACAATGATCATTGCTTCAACTTCAACGAATACGGCGATGTCTGCCTACACGTCTGCCGTCGATGCAAAGGCTGCCGCCGATGCGCAAAAACGCGTCACGCAAGATGATCAGGCCAAGCCGCAGAATGATGATTCGGTGAGCCTGTCCAGCACCTCTACCGATTACAGCAACTCGATCGCGGGTAACGCGCCATTCTTCCCGGTGCGTGCGGGGATGAACGCCGACGCACTCGTTCTGGGCGCTTCCAAGCCTGGCGCGGTCTCGAGTTCCAAGGACAAGACCTTTGCCGAAGTGGCCGCCGATGCCCGCAAGCGCATGGACGAAAAATACGCACTGATGACCGCCAGCGGCAAACCGTACACCGGCAGCGATGAAGACCGTAATGCGTTGATGGGCGATCTGGACCGACGTTCGCTGAACGCCGTCGCCACCAATCAGGGCGGGAAGTTCACCACTCAGGAACAAGCCTCGGCGCAAGCCTTGATGCGCCAGCAAGCCCGGCTCGCCACCGGTTATTACAGCGGCCCGGCGGACCAGCAAAAAAACTGGAAAGACCCGTTTATCAATGACCCTTTCGGTCGAGCCACGGCGGCGCTGGCTTTTATGGACAACATGAGCCCTGAAGAAAAAGCCACGCCTGAATGGCTGTCCCAGCACTTGTCACTGGAAGCGGCATTGAATCAGAGCGGTGGCACGGACCCGGCCGAGAAAAAGACCGGCCACTTTCACAACCTGGCTGAAATCCTCGCGGGTGTCGTGACGGACGGCTCTGACAGCGAACAATCCAGCGCAGCCAGGAACGCAGATCCGAGCGTCGAGATTCTGAAGAAACTTCAATCGCTGACATCGTGACGCCGATCGGACGCCGATTTGCTGGCGTAGCGATCCTGACATTGGCGTGATGCCCTCACGCCTTTCGTGCGCCCTACTCCTCCAATCGCCCCGCACCTTCACGGTCGCGCTCGTACCGCCTCGTGAGCGGAAACGGCGGCAACCAGGACTCGCGACGGATGATCCAGCTTTCGTAGGTTGGCGTCAGTTGATCAGAAGCATCCAGTGATCCCAGGCTCACTTCGATTTCGTCATCAGTGCGGGCAAAAACCGAAGAGCCGCAGCGCGGACAGAAAAACCGCCCGGCGTAGTCGCGCGTTTCGCCAGTAATCGTTACCGCCTCCTCGGGGAATATCGCGCAAGCGTGAAACAGCGCGCCATGATGCTTGCGGCAGTCGAGACAGTGGCACAGGCCGACCCGATAGGGACGTCCCGACGCTTCGATTCGGACGTTGCCGCACAGGCAGCCACCGGTAAATCGGTCCATGCTGCGCCTCCTTTCATTTATGCAGTCGGAAGGTTAATAACGATAGCAGCCCCCACTGGTCGCCACGAACTTGCTCTCTAGACGCTTTTTACCTAACTTTGAATCCATGGATTAAAAAAGAGGTAATGAACATGGCCGTTGCCCTCCAGCAACAAGCCTTTAGCAAGAGCCAGTGTGTAACGGGCCTGCGTGCTGCTGTCGGCATCCTCGAGAAGTGGAAGGCGTCCAGCGATCAGGCCTGCCGTATCCTGCGCATTTCCCGCAGCACCTACACCCGCGCCCGCCAACGCGATCCCGACTGGGCCGTGGCGCTGGATGCGGATCAGATGCAGCGCATCAGCTTTGTGCTCAACATCCACGCCGCCTTGCGCCTGGTGTTCGATAATCCGGAGAACGTCTACGGCTTCCCGTCGATGGCCAACGATAACGAATTCTTCAACGGCCGCTCGCCGCTCGAGATCATGGCTCAGGGCGACATGATTTCGTTGTATGAAACCTTCCGCCGCATCGACGTGCTGCGTGGTGCGCAATGGTGAGGCTGGACGAACTGGCAGAACTTGCCGGTGAGCCATTGCAAGCCTATCGACTGGTCAACTCCAAGTTCCCACCGGTGGCTTTGTTTGATGACGTCGCCGACGCGGACGAGTTCGAGGTGCTGTATCAGATACAGGAACTCACCAACCCCAGGTTGAAAAATGAAGTGGGTCGCCTTGAGCTGATTCGCCGCAGTGAAATCCCGTTCGGTATTCCGGGCTGCTCTTACGCGACAGCGCCGTTCACCCACGTCAACCCGGCGGGTTCGCGGTTCAGCGATGGCCGTTTTGGTGTGCTGTATCTGGCGGACACCATGGAAACGGCGTTGGCCGAAGTGAAACATCACCAGAGTCTGTATTGGTCGAACGTGCCGAGCCTGAACTATGAGCGGTTTGTTTTCCGGGGGTTGTCCTGCTCTTTTGGGGATGCAGGGATGAAAGATGCGACGTCCATTGCGATGACCGATCCTGTTTATGATCCGCACGATTACTCCCATTCCCGGCGTTTGGGAAAGTTGGTCAAAGACGCAGGTTGTCCCGGGCTTCGTTATAACTCGGTGCGAATGCACGGCAGTCATTGCTGGGCGCTGATGACGCCGAAACCGGTTTTATCGGTCATTCAGGCGGCGCATTACGAGATGATCTGGAATGGGCAGGTGACGAGTGTCAGTCAGATCAGTGAGGCTTGATTGCGTCATGCCGGAATGAAAACGGGCGCCTTGATAGGCGCCCGTTTTTTTGTGCGGTGATGTTTACCAGCTGCCGTAGGGGATGCCGTATTTCTCGATGTAGCGTTTGGACGCTTCGGACAACGGGTAATAGTGACCGCCTGATTTTCCAAGGTGCGGCCCCAAGGGTTCTATCTCTGCCTGGGCACGAGCAACCTTGACTGACTTCATGAACGAGCCCCATGAAAGACAGGACACCGTTTCCCCCTTACGATAAGGGATAGGCAAACGGTTATGTTTATGACTAATAGCAACGATAAGAGTG